>NZFT01000095.1 GCA_002690755.1 Phycisphaerae bacterium | reverse complement strand
CCTGCCGCCGTGCTTCGCGGCCCGCGGAGTGCAACGATCGTTTCTCCCGGGCGAGCTTCGCGTCGGCGTGCTGGCGGTAGCGACGCCGGTCGTCCTCGGCGAGTCGATTGAGAATGCCGTTGCGCTCGGTTCGGTCGAGACCGTCGAGCCACTCGTATCGCATCGCCCGGTCGGGCAGTGATTTCAGATGTTCGATGGGATCTTCGGCGGGGGGCATGNGACCGTATTAACCGATTCGGGAGACCNCGGGGGCGCGGGCGATCGNCGGCGCGGGTCAGGGACCGATTTCGAGGAGGCGGATCGTCGCGTGGCCGAGNCCGTCNCCGACNAGGAAGTAGCTCGCGGCGTTTCCGTACCAGTGATGNCCNTGCCCCTGNTTGGGCGAGTCCTCGGGCTTNCGAAGGAAGGANCTCGTCGGCACGAANGCCGAGGGTGCCGGAATGCGTTCGGTCCCGAGCCGCTGCTGCGCGCGAAACCGATCGTTCCCCGCGTTGCCGGTCTCGCCCACCACGATCGGCAGACCGGGATCGTCGAAGTGCTCGCGGAGATCGGCGGCGAGGTGGACCAGGTTGTCCGGATAGGCGTCGATCCCGCCGTCGACGTACATGTCGTTCCAGCCCTGGAACCAGATGAAGCCCGCGAGGTCGGGCGTCGATCCCCGGAGCGCGGGGAAGCGCTGCTGCGCGTCGCGGACGCCCTCGGCGTACTCCTCGAGCATCCGCGTGTAGTACGGGCCGACGGTTCCACCGGCGGACGGCGGGCGGAAGTCGACGTGGAGGTTCTTCCCGCCCCAGGCGGTCTTGATCAGGAGCACGGGCTCCGCGAAGGCGTCGGCAAGCAGGTGACCGATCTGGAGTTCCGGGCCGAAGTGTTCGCGGCCGGGATAGCCNGCGAATCCGATCGAGAGCGGGCCTGCCTTGAGCTCGCCCCGGTCGGTCCGGTACCAGCAGAACGCATCGTCGCGGACCACCCAGTCGCCATCGGCGTCGCCTTTCGAGTCACGCAGATGCGACATCCGCTTCGCGAGCTTCGGATCCTTCATGGCGTTCACGAGGTTGCCGCGACCGCCGTTGTANTGCTCGGGGTGATCGAGGGCGACGACCGCCTGTCCCTCCATGTTGCTCTGGCCGGCGAGCAGGAACACCTTGAAGGTCGGCTTGGAAGGCGGCGGGGTGGTCGAGGTTGTGGTGGCCGCGAGCGCGAGGCCGACGGCGGCGAGGGTGGGCAGCATGATCGGCATGTTCAGGCGCCTTCCTTCTTCATCGCTTCCTCGGCGGCGCGGGCGTCCCGGGCGGCCTTGGCCTTCGCCTCCCGCGCCTTGCGATTCGCGACGAGGGACTTCGAAAGCGTGTCGATCTCCGCGTCGGTGAAGGTCGGGTCGGCCTTCTTCAAGGCCGTCGTGAAGGCGCCGATCTCGCCATCGGTCGACGGGAAGCCGACGTTGCCGTCGGGGCCGTCGCTGGTCGCGAGGGTTCTCCCGTCGCCGGCGAGGAAGACGAACCACGGAATGCCCGTCGACTCNCCCTTCGTATACGCCTCGAAGATCGCCTTGCCGCCGGTGTCACGGTCGGTGTCGATCTTGCAGTCGACCAGGTGCCGCGTGAGGATCGCCTTCACCGGCGGTTCGGTCATCCACGCTTCGAGTCGATGACACCAGCCGCACCACGGTGCCCCGAAGTGGAGCATCACGGGACGCCCGGATGCCTTCGAGGATTCGAGGGCCTGCTTGAGGCTGGTGGCGGCATCGCGGGGCGTCGCCTGATGGGCGGTGAGAAACGTCATCACTTTCGCGGGATCGTGGGCACCGTCCTTCTCCAGCGAACCGGTCTCCTGGTTGGTGATCACGGTTCCATCCGCGTCGAGCACCGTGAGGAACGGGACGCCGTTCGACTTGAAGTCCGCTTCGTACGATGCTGCGATGTCGAGGTTTCGATCGAACTGGCCGACGGGGACGAGCACGACCTCGTAGTCGTAGAGAAGCTTCCGGGAGATGGCACGGTCCTTGCCGCAGAGGTCGTGAAGTTTCACGCACCAGCCGCACCAGTCGTCACCCCACTGGATCATGACTCGGGTGTTGTCCGCCTTCGCGCGGGCGAGCGCCGCGTCGATCCGGGCTCGCGCGTCGTCCGCCTGTGGATAGAGCGCGACCTTTTCGGGCGGCGGCTCGACGACCGAGGCATTCGCGGGTGGAGCGGCCGTCAGGAAGGCCATCGTGAGTGCGATGAAGGGAATCGAGCGGGACATGGCGCGGCTCCGGGTGGTGATCGGCGGGACGTGCCGAGTCTACCTCCCGCCCGAGCCACGGTTTCGTGGTCGGCGGTCAGGACCAGTTCGCGAACAGGAATCCGAGGTCCGCCGCATCGACGATGCCGTCCTCGTTGAGGTCGGCGGGGCAGGGAACGCCCTTGCCGCACGGTCCCCAGGCCACGATCAGAAGTCCGAGGTCCGCGGCGTTCACCACGCCGTCGCCGTTGAGGTCGCCGACCAGGGCGGCATCTCCGAGCTCGCCGTCCGCGCGAATGTTCTGTCCGTAGATCCGCCGGCTTGACCCGTCCCGGTCGTCGCTCCAGGCGATCACGATCTCGCCGCTCGGGCTCGTCGCGGTCGCGGTCCGGCTCTTGTTGGAATCCACGTCGGAGATCGCGACGCCGCCCGTCAACCCGCCGGCGTTTCCGGTCCAGACGGGCGACCCGTCGGCATCGACGGCCGCGGCGAAGATGAACGTCGGCTGCGGAATGAAGCCGCTGTTCCAGACGACCGTGGTGCCACCGTCGTACCGCGGATGACATCCCGCCGCGGTGGTCTGCGTCGAGCCGAGGGGGAGGAAGGTGATGCCGGTGGTGCCCCAGGCCCTCGACGTGCCCTCGAACCGCTGGCCCTTGAGCGAGAACTGGCTCTGCGACGAGTTCTGGGTGATCCAGTAGCAGGTGATGTCCTCGGAGACCGGATCGATGCACGCGACGGGATTGACCTGGGTTTCGCCCACCGCGGTGACGCCGTACTGCGACGTCGAGAGCCGGAGCGAGCCATCCGCGCGGACCTGCTGCACGAAGCACCGGAGACTCGGCACCGAGCTGTACCAGGTCGCCACGGCGCCGCCACGGCCGTCGGCGATCAGTTTCGGGAAGTTTCCGATCTGCACCGAGCCGCTGGTGAAGATGCCGACGTCGCTCGATCCCCACATCTCGCTGCCGTCGGTGTCGAACTTCTGCGCCTTGAGCGGTCTCGGCGAGGTGAAGCCGCCGAAGCCGACGGTCATCAGCGCGCACTGGCCGCTCGCGCCGGGCGCGTCCGAGGCGACGAGCGAACTGGCCGCGATTCCGGTGGGTCGCGTCATGGTGTACGACCAGAGGATGTCGCCGTCGGGCGAGAGCTTGCGAAGCTCGATCACCGACGGACCGCTGCTCGGGAACCGGGTCCACGCGGCGACGCTGTTGCCGTCGCTGGTCGCGGCGATGGTGGGTGAGGCGACGTCCTGTGAATTGCCCGCGTTGAGCACCACGCCGTCGCCCCACGGCATCGTGCCGTCGGCGAGCACGCGGTTCGCGACGATCTGCGTGCCGGGGAGCGCATCGCCGCGGTAGGCAAGCACCGCGGCGCCGCTGGTGTCGACGTCGAGGCCGTAGGACTGGGTCGAGGAGAAGGAACGGTCGGCCACGGTGAGGGCGCCCGACCACTCGGGGACGCCGGTCGGGGTCACCAACTGCAGCCGGACGTCGTAACCGCCGCCGGGATTCTCGAGCCAGGAGACGTAGGTGGTGCCGTCGGCGAGTCGGGCGAGCAGGGCCTGGTTCTGGGTGCCGGTACCGGCGCCGAGCAGGTTGTTGATCGAGGCGTCATCGCTCCACTGGGCGGTCGCGGCCGAGGTCGCCGCGGCGGCGACGCCGATCGCGAGGAGGCGTTGAAGGGTGGACGGCCGGGGTGTGCGCGCGGTGGGCGTCATCGGGAACTCCTCGGTTGGCGGGATCTCGAATCTCCAAGCCTACCACCACGATCCCGCGGTCCGACATGGAATACGGTCGGTTCCGGAACGCGTCCGCAGGTGATCGACGCATGGCCCGAGAACAACGCCCCGCATCCTCGAATCGAGGACGCGGGGCGCGAGGCGTCGTGATCGGTCGATCGAATCAGAACGTCCAGAACGAGATCATGATCCCGAGGTCGGCGCCGCTCACCACCCCGTCGAGATTCAGGTCGCCCGGACAGATCGGGGCGCAGACGCCCCAGCCCGAGATCAGGAGTCCGAGATCGGCGCCGTTCACGACACAGTCCCCGGTGATGTCGCCGGGGCAGATGTCCTCGGAGCAGACCGTGGTGTAGCCGTCGGCGACCAGATCACCGCTGCCGCCGAAGTCGTCGGGGCTGTTGCCGCAGATTTCGGATCTCCGGGCGACGACCGACGTGTTCGGAGAGGCGTACACCCCGCCACCGGGGTAGCCGTCGGAGTCGTTGGTGTTCACCTGGACGTTGTCGAACTCGAGCCGGGTGTCCTGGATCCAGAGCGCCCCGCCGTTGAAGGTCGAGATGTTCTGCTCGAAGACGCAGTCGAAGAAGCGAATCCCGAGGGTCGGTTCGTTACTGTTGTTCGCATCCTCAAAACTCACGAAGGCTCCGCCGGCGCCCTCGATGGCACCGCCGGGGACGACCGGAGCGTCGGCACGATTGCCGACGAACGTGCAACCTTCGATGTACTTCCACCCCACGTAGGGGTCGTCCGGCGTGGTGAAGTCGGTGAATGCCGTGTAGACGATCGCCCCGGCGCCGCTGCCCAGGGCTCGATTCGCCTCGAACATGCAGTTCCGGATGATCGGGGCGGAGTACCACACCGAAACGGCGCCGCCGTTCAGCAGCGCCTCGTTCTCGGTGAAGACACAGTCCTCGATCACCGGCGTCGTGACGTCGGCGCCCGTGGGCGAGTCGTCGCGGTAGGAGAGGATCTTGATCGCGCCACCGCAGTAGACGGGATAGCTGGCCGCGGTCGTGCCGGTGGTCGTGTTCCCGGTGAAGGTGCAGTTGCGGATCGTCGCGTTCCCTCCCTGCAGGTTGATGGCGGGTCCGTACTGCCCCTCGTTGCCCACGAATTCACATTGTTCGATCAGCGGTGACGTTCCCCAGAGGGTGAGTCCGCCGCCGCCGCTCGCCCAGTTGTTGGGGACCCCGTCGGGGTCGGGATTGCCGGCGATGCCGTCGACGAAGCGGAAGCCGCGGACCACCGTCTCGGGACCCTGGCCTTCGCCGATCCACATCAGCGAGCCGGGGGTGCCGTCACCCTGGAGCGTCACCTCTCCGGTGCCGGGAACGGGCTCGAGCACGACCTTGCGGTCGCGAAGGTGCACCCGCTCGGTCCGGGTTCCGCCGACCACCTGGATCACATCGCCGTCGCTTGCGGCGTCGATGGCGGCCTGTATTGACGCGTAGCCACCCTCGCCGACGAGCAGCGGCGTTCGTTCCACCACCGTGACCGAGACCGCGGACTTGCAGCCGCCGTCGTACTGGATGTCGAACTCGGACAGTCCCTGCAGGTCGTCGACGAACCAGGTCGCGAAGCCGACGTCCGATGAGACTTCGACGGAGAAGAGATCGTTCGGTTCGCAGCCGGTCGCGGTACGGATGGTCGCCAGCGACGGCGGGCTGGTGCGGACCTCCACGTCGTCGACGCCGCCCTCGACCACCGCGTTGATGACCTCGTCGCAGGTGAATCGAAGTCGCATCTCTGCGCCCGCCGACCAGCTGGCGAAGTCTTCGAGCGCGAAGACCCGTCGCTTCCAACCACCGCTGACCTCCTTCGAATCGGTCTCGACGCGGGAGAGTTCGTAGGAGGTTCCGTCGATGATCGCCTCGACGATCATCGGGTTCTGAAGGGGGTTGAGTCCGCCGTTGTTGGCGAACCACTGGGCGAAGGAGATCCAGACCGGACTCTCGGGAAGCACGATCGTCGGCGACTCGAGGATCACGTTCCCCAGGTCGACGTCATCCGTGCAGACCCCCCAGGAGCCCCCGGTCATCATGCACCAGTCGTCGAGATCGGCGCTGGCATCGACCTGCCGACGAATCCCGGAGCATTCTCCGTAGGGAATCCGGCGAATCCAGAGTCCGGTCAGCGACGTGGCACTCGAGGTCCATCCGAGATCGGAGGAGAAGTCGTCTGCGAAGATCGCATCGTCGTTCGGTTCCTCGACGAAACGGATCACGTCCCCTTCGGAGATGTCGAGCGAACTCGGCGTCATGGTTCCGGCCACGGGATCGATCCGGACTTCGTGGGTCTTGGCGTCGGCGAAGCCGGTGATCACCATCGATGCGAGGACGGCGCTGGTCGTGAGGCCGAAGGTTCCGGGCCGGTGACGGTGCATTTTCTTTCTCCGAAATGGTGGAAACGGGTGAGCGACCTCACTTTCTCGGAAACGGCTGGTGCAATCAAGGTCGCGATCGGGAATAACAGACCCTTAACGTGAGATGCGGCGATACGCGTGTTCGCGGTCAGTCGGCGATCAGCGCGCCGGCATGGGAATCGGATCCAGTTCCCAGCGCTGCTGCACGGCTCGCGCGCCCTGCGGATCGATCTCGCGGAGTTCGCTGCGGACGTAGGGATGGAAGTCGTTGGTGCCGTAGAGCGCCTCGGTGGTCTCGGCGAACCACTCCATCTGGTTGGTCAGGGCGTAGTGGCGTCGAGGCTTCCCCGAGATGTGGCCGACCTTGTCGTAGACGCCGCGGTCGGCCATTCGCCGCCACGCCGCGATGATCATCGGGTCGTCGTAGCCGAAGACCTGGTCGTGATAGCCGTGCGCGAGTTCGTGCAGGACCATCCAGGGTTGACCCTTCGTCCAGCCGAGGAACGCCCGGGCGTTGCCGATCTCGACCGATCCTTCCTTGTCGCCGTTGTAGCCGTTGGGAATCAACCAGTCCTTCGAGACGTGGTAGCACATGCAGGCCGTCTTCGGCATGTCGAGTTCCACCCAGATCTCGATGTCCTTGAGGCGAGCCAGCGCGGGCTTCGGGATGACCCGGGTGATCATGTAGAGCTGGTGGTCGAGCTCCTCGAGCGTGGCCCTGCAGAGTTCCTCCTCGGCGATCAGGGCGGGATTGACCCGGACGGTCCAGCCTCGCAGGTCATTGGTCATGTAATCCGCGGTCGGGGTCGGCGGTGCCGTCGGGCGGGATGGATCCATGAGCGACGTCGGACTGCTGCAGCAGGGCGGCGGCGGCTCCGTGAGCAGGAGGGTGACGATGGTGACGGCGATGGTGGAGAAGAGGCTCATGGACGCATCGTGCCATGGCGCGGCTCGCGCGGTCAATCGTTTTTCGACGCGGAAGCCCGGTCGCGACGCGGTACGCTGGAGACCATGAACACCCGACGCTTCGGTCTTCACGGCTGTCTCCTGCTCGCCGCCGTCCTTGCCGCCGCGGGCGTCGCGCGGTCCGCCACGGCCGCTGACCCGCCCACCGTGCATGCGGTCGCGGACATCAGCCAGGAGTTCACCTTCTACATGGATGGCCGTTTCCACCGGCAGTACCTGAAGGACGTCGCCGCGAGCACCCAGAACTGGGGGACGCTGTCGAAGCTCGACCTCGACAACTTCAATCTGCTGCTGTTGGTGGCCGGAAATCCCAGGATTCCATACTCGGCGGCGTCGATCGAACACGTCCGTCGCTTCGTCGAGGACGGGGGCACGATGCTTCTGATGGGCAACGGTGCGGAACCGATGCCGCCCGGCCAGGCGGTCGGGTCGATCTTCGATGGTCGTTTCACGACGACGCGGGCTCGGAAGCCGATCGCCGGGGTCGGCGAACTCGAGGGTGAGGCGATCGTCTTCAATGGCGGCACGGTGCTCGACCTCGGCGCCGACTGGACCACGCTCGCGACCGACCGCGACGGACGACCGGTGCTCGCCTCGCGTCGCTTCGGGAAGGGCCACGTGATCCTCGGGGCGCGAGGGCTTTTCGGACGGAAGCCCGACGCGAGCGATCCGATCAACGCCGCGTGGATCACGCCGATGCTCGTGACCCGGGCGGAGACGAAGCCGATCGATCCGAGGAAACGACCGCGACCGACCCGAGCCGAGTTGACGCGGGACATCGGGCCGCTCACCCTCCAGTTCCAGGAAGGCACCGCGCCGTTCGCCGACGCGGTCTACGACGTCTACCGCGAAGTCCGACCGCATCTCGTCGACATCACCGGCGTGGAACCGTCGCCGGGCATGATCAAGTCGATGCTGATCCTGCCGACCGGCGGCGGTGGATTCTCGAGCGGGGTGCTCATCGCGATCGGCGCGTGGTGGGGGAACTACCCCGAGCAGCGATATCCGATGATCGAACTCGTGGCGCACGAAGCCGGGCACTCCTGGGTGCTGCCGCACGCCGAGCCGCTCTGGAACGAACCGATCGCGACCTGGCTCGGCATCGAGACCGGGCGCCGACTCGGATTCCCGGAAGCCGACGCGACGATCGCCCGGCAGATCGCCAAGGCCCGACGGCGGGATCCCGACCTGACGAAGCTGGACCCGCTGGCGGAGGACGCGCACCGCGATGTCATCTGGGGCAAGTCGTACTTCGTCTTCGAGGAACTCGAGCGGCGACATGGTCCCGGTGCGATGGCGAAGTACTTCCAGACGAAACGACGCCTGATCGAACGTGAACGTGAGGACTATTCGATGGACGATGCGGTGGCGGTGTGGAGCGTCGCGGTCGGCGCGGATCTCTTCCCGTGGTTCCAGTCCCTCGCGTTCGACGTCGATCCGTCGCGAACCGATCTCGAGACGCCCTGATGTCCCGAACGAAACACCCCCCGGGCGAGAAGCCCGAGGGGGTGCGTTCGATTCCGTCTTCGGTTCACCGTTCGGGGGCAATCACTTCTTCGCGCGGGTGAGGACCTTCGGCGCGGTCATCGCCTCGCGGGCGGCACCCTCGGGGACCGGGGCACCTTCGAGTTTGAACTCCGACATGGAGAGGGTCATGGTGTCGCCATCGAGCTTCCGGAAACCGAGGGCGGCGATCCGTTGCCCCATGGCGTTGCGGCCCCGCCACGAGAGTTCCATCGTCATCGTTCCGTCCACCTTGCCGACGAGGGGTGTCGCCCAGCCGGAGGCGCCGTTCGCGCCCATGAAGTGCATGCGGACCCGGTCGGCGACCCGGTCGTACATGTAGGTCACGGTCGAATCCTCGGTGGTCGTGCCGTCGGCGCCGACGGTATGCGTGGTCTCGACCAGGGTCTCCTTGCCGGGACCCCACTCCACCTTCGCGATCTTGGCCTGGCCGTTCTCGGTGAAGTTCCAGGTGCCCACCAGCTGGTCGGCGACGGGAAACGCCCGCTGGAACTGGTTGACGGAGGTCCAGACGAAGCTCGTGGGCATCGCCTTTCCGGACTTCATCTCGATGGATCGGTCGACGCCGTCGGATCCGAAGACGTCCTTCATCTGGAACGATCTCACCATCTCCTTCTCGGTCCAGCTCTTGATGTTCCAGGTGAGCGTCGCGTCGTCGACGTCGGCAAGCTCACCCACCGAGGTCACCAGGCCGTCGGGGCCGGTCTCGACCTCGATGAATCGGACCTTTCCGAGGGTCTCGTCCCAATGGCAGAAGCCGGTCATCGTGGTGGCGACGTCGCCGCCCGTGGAGTGGTAGCGATAGTTCAGTCGTTGGAAGGGAACGCCCCATTCGACACTGAACTCGCCGATCACGTCGCCGGATTCACCGTCCTTGAGAATGTGGTCGCCCTGGTAGCGGCCCATCGTGGTCCACCAGTCATCGGCGGTCGGCGGCGCGGCCTGCAGGGCGGTGGTCGCCATCGTGATGGTCAGCATCGTCGTCAGTCGTCGCATGTCGTCATTCTCCATTCGATCGAAAGGTGGGTGCGGAACCTGCGACATCGCAGGGTCGCGCGCCGTCGTTCACGCGTCGATCGAGACGCGGACGGGTTGTTGATGATGTCAGATTTCGATCGGTCACGCGGCCGGCGGATCGCGACGGGCACCGACCGACGGAATCGAGGGCCGGCGTCAGTTCGACATCCTCCGACAGTCGGCACGCTGTTTCGTGAACTGGCGAACGTTTGCTCAACTCGAGCTGGGGATGCGGCTCGAGATCCAGCCGATGAACGCGGGCTGTGCTCGGGAGGCGACGAGGATCTTGCCGGTGCCTTTGAACCGGAGCACCACGCCTTCACCGGTCTTCACCGAACCGACGACCTTGCCGAGGAATCCGCCACCCTGGCCTGTCGACATCGACGCGCTCATCTCGACGCTGCCCGGCCAGCCGACCACGTGCCCGCTGTCGACGATCAGTTCGCCGCCGGGTGGAATCGACATTTCCTGGATCGCGCCGAGGGCGGAGACGCAGAGCTTGCCGGTGCCCGAGACGTTCATGATGAAGAAGCCGCCGGTTCCACCGAAGAAGGATCCGCTGATGCTCTTGTTCCGCTTGGTGGCGATCTCGAGGGAGTCTTCGGCGCAGAGGAACGCCCCGTCGGTCAACGACCACGAGTCACCGCCGAGTTCGACGACCCGGACTTCGCCGGGATGGCCCGGCGCGAAGAGGATTCGACCCGATCCGCCTTCGGCGGTCGCATGCTGCATGAAGAACGACTCGCCGGTGGTCGCGGCCCGGGCGAGCGATTTCAGAACGCCGCCCTTGGCCTTGCCGGTCAGGACGATGGTGTCCTCCATCGCGGCCATCGCACCCCCCTCGGCGATCACGGTCTCGCCCTGGGCGAGCTGGGCGGAGATGAAGGGATCGGTCGTGCCCTGGATCGTGAATTCAGCCATGGTGCGTNGTACTCCGGTTTGAAGTGATGGGGCGTGGTGATGATTCGGGATGATCGGCGATGCATTTCACCGCGGCCGGTGATCAGGGTCAGTCGGTGATCGGTCGAAGCTCGGCGATGCGGAGATTCCGGACGCGGACCGTCATCGGCGGTCCCTGGTGGACCTGCAGGGCGAAGGTGCCGCGGGTCGCGGCCTTCGGATGTCGATCGACGGTCAGCATCATCCGCTTGCCGTCGATCCAGTGTTCGAGTCGGGGGCCCACCGCGACGATCCGGTAGGCATGCCAACCGTCTTTCTTCGGATCGGCTTCGACGGACTTGAGATGCTTCTGCAACGCCGGGTCTTCACGTCGCGGTTCGAGGTCCCGGCGGGTGCCGTCCGCGTCGAACCGCACCGACTCGCCGCGCTGCACCGCGATGCCGCGGCCGCGGGTCTCGTAGAGGATGCCGCTGTACCGGTGGGCCTGGTCGAAGTCGGCCTGGTAGCCGGTGAGGTCGTATCCGTCGGTGACCTCGGGGCCGGTGGCGGTCGATCGATACTGCATGCCGCTGTTCGCGCCGTCCCCTTCCAGCTTGATCTCGAACTCAAGCTCGAAGTCGCTGAACGGCTTCGAGTGGTGGAGGTAGGTCGTGGTGTTGCAGGGATTCTCGGCGGTGGACCGGCCGACGATCGCCCCGTTCTCGACGGACCAGAACCTCGGATCACCCCGCCAGCCGTCGAGCGACTTTCCGTCGAAGAGTGGGACGGCGGTGAGTTTCTTCATGGCTCGATCGCCGACCTGCATCGTCGTCGAGTCGACCTTCGGAGGGTCGAAGGTGCCGTGGGTGAGGATCGACAGGACGGCGATGGCGAGGATCTTCATGGAGGAGATGGTATCGCCTCCCGTTCCCGCCAACGAGCACCGCCCGCCGGCGCGAGCCGACGGGCGGTCCAGGTGCTGCGACGATCCGGTTCGCGTCAGCCGGCGACCCGCTTGAGCGTCGTCATCTCGCTGGGTTCTCCGGTGGCATTCGGCGGCTTGACGCCCTCGAAGGTGAAGTTCATCCACTGGTTCGTCCACTCGTCGCCGGTGATGGTCTCCTCGGTGGAGAACGTCACATCGTCGCCGTTCGCGTTACGTCCGGACCAGTCGCACTGGATGACGGTGGCCTTGCCGGTCTTCGAGATCTTCGGCTTCGCGGTCATGCGCATCCCGTTGCGGAAGTTGTTCATGCACCAGACGTCGCCACTTCGTCGGTCGAGCATCCAGGTGCGCTTCCCGCGGAGGGTGGGTTCCGCGTCATCGACCTTCCGATGAATCGTCGCGTCGAGGGTGTGCTGACCCGGCCCCCACGCCACGTCCACCATCACGGTCACGTCCTCACCGGCGTCGTTGGTGAAACTCCGCGTCCAACTCCCGACCATCTGGGCCGCCTGCGGCATCGCCTTCTGGAACGCGTTGACGGCGTCGAGCCTCGCGGTCTTGATGGGAAACGGCGAGCCCGACGTGGTCTCGAAGGCTCGATCGATCACGTCGTCACCGAAGGTGTCGGTCATGGTGATCTCGGACCGGGTGGAGCCGTCGAGGTTGGTGGTCTTCCACTTCCAGACGACCGTACGGGAAGCGGGATCCACGTCCTCGATGTATCCCCGGTAAGCGAGGTCGCCGTCGACGCCGACCTGGAAGCCACCGGCTTCGATCCGGCCGGTCTCGGCGTTCCACCAGCAGCCGCCGGTCTCGAACACCATCGGCTGGCCGGGGGCCTCCGCGAAGCGCCACTGCATGCGTTCGAACGGAGCGACCCACTCGGTGGTGGACAGGAGCGCCGGCGCGTCAGCGCCGTCGAGGGAGACGGCCCAGCTGCCGTCGTATCCGCCGACGGCCTGCCACCAGTTCTCGGCGGTGGGCTTTTCGGCGGTGGCGATGGCCGTGATCAGGGTCGCGGGAACGGCGACGCAAAGCGAACGAATGAGCTTGTTCATCAATTCTCTCTCCAGATTTCTTCACGATGAAAAGGGGGGGTCGACCTCACTCGGGCCGACAGGACCAGAAATTACGGGGGACGGACCGTCGCGTCAATGCAACGAGTGTTGAATGGTGAGGCCGCACCCTTATATGAGGAAGGAATGCCGAAGCCGCCTTCCACCGTACGTGCCTATCTCGACGCCTTGCCGGAGGATCGCAGGGAGGCGGTCGAAGCGGTCTTCGACGTGATCGAACGGGACCTTCCGAAAGGCTACGAGACGGGCATGCAGTACGGGATGCCGGCGTGGTTCGTCTCGCACGCCGTGTACCCGGATGGATATCACTGCGACCCCACCCAGCCGGTGCCGTTCGTCAGCATCGCGAGCCAGAAGAAGCACATCGGCCTGTACTTCTTCTGTGTCTACCTCGACGAGGATCTTCAAGCCTGGTTTGAAGCGGAATGGCGGAACACCGGCAAGCGGTGGGATGCCGGCAAGAGCTGCGTCCGCGTGAAGAGCCTCGACGACATCCCGCTTCCGCTCATCGGGAGGTTGATCAAGAAGACGCCGGTAAGAAGTTCCTCAAGAGCTATGAGGCGATCCGGCCCGTCACGAAGGCGAAGACGGTCAGAAAGAAGTCCACCACCAGGAAGACGGTCAAGAAGAAGACGACCGCCTCGAACGCCACGCCGAAGCGGACGGGGAGTCGGCAGAAGACCGCGGTTCGAAAGAAGTGACCCGGTCGACGGCCCGGCGGCAGCCCCGTCGAACGGACGATTCGGCGGTGCGATGTGCGTTGGGCGTCGGATTTCTCGTCAGGACCGAATCGTCGGATCGTCGTGACCCCTCCACTCCCTTCCCCCCTTCAGGGGAAAGGAAGGGAGTGGAGGGGGCTCGGCACGGTGCCGGCCTCCGCCCTCCCCGAACCGGAGGTCGACATGACCGAACGCAACCGTCGTTTTCGTTCCCGACTCACCGCCACCGAGGCGGCACGGGCCCTGCACCTCGATTTCGAGGGCTTCAAGAACGGGCCGCCGGTCTTCGCCGGAATCCGCGCCGACGGGGACTGGACCGCCACCGTGTTCGGTGACGTGGCCCCGGATCTGGTGCCGGCGGCCGAGGCGAAGGGGCTCGCCGTCGTCGACCTCGATGGATTTCTCCAGGCGACGGTCGATCGAGCGGTGGCCGAGGATCGAGTGGTCACGGGATTCTCGACGCGGGAGTTCATGGTCTTCGAGGAACGTCGCGTCGCATCGGACCATCTTCGGTCGCGGTTCGTGAATCTCCTCCCGCTGGGTCGACGATGGCGTCGGGAGTCGCATCCCGCCGCCGAAGCGAGGGTGAAGGCCGTCCGAGCCCGTCGGAAGCGGGCGGGCCGATGGGTCGGCGGTCATGGAAACACGCTGCTCGACTTCGCTCGGCTTCTGGAAGCACCGCGTCGAGCTTCATACGGCAAGGGGTGTACCACCAGTCGCCTTCGTCACGTCATGACGCAGGTCGAACGTCGCGGCGACTTCTCGCGACTCACGCCGACCGCGAAGGGCAAGTGGACCCGGGTGCTGCAGCACAACGAGACCGACTGCCTCTGGGCCTCGTTGCTCGCCGAGGCTGGAGCGTCCGGCGCCACTGGTGCGGAGGTGGATCGATGAACTGGCTTCCCGAATTTCTGGAGACCTGTCGCCAGGAACATCTGTGCATGACCCGGCACTGCACGACGTGTGGCGGCGGTGTTTTCCTCAAACGCCTTCGAGAAAGTGCCGCCGTCGAGGGCGACGCGGCCGGAGCGAGGAATACCCGGATGGCGGTCGGGCACGGCTTGATCGTCGGATTGCTGGCGCTCGAGCCGGCGGATCGGGACCTCGTCGCGGCGCCGGGTCTGGCGTGGGTCATCGACGAGGCTCGGCGTCGCCATCCTGGCGGGGAGGCCGGTTTCGATTCCATCCTTCGAGGCACGACCGCAGGCTGGATCGTCGTCAAGTTGGGAGCGGCCGCGGTCGAGGTGGAACGCCGGCGTGACCGTCGTCGTCGCGAAGTCGAACGCCGGGGCCGGGCGGATCGAACGCGTCGTCGTCGTCGGGCCTGGGAACGTCGAGTCCGACATCAGGCGCGTCTGGCGGCGAAGCAACGTCGCGATCTCGAACTCGAGCATCTGATGACGGGATTCGAGTCACGTTCACCCGAGTCCAGACTTCGATGGCTGGTGGAACGCCCTGGTGGTTTTCCCCTCGATCGAATCCCCGGCGAACTCGTTCCATGCGACGCCGACCCGTTGACGCTCACGCGTTCGGAACGCGCGACCCTGATCGAGGTGATCGGTGGTCGCCGCCGCGCCTGGCGACGCCTTCGGACTCGGCTCGCGACGTCGGGGTGACGGCCTGGCGGGTCCGACTCAACCCCGCCTGGTCGAGTCGAATCCGCGGCGGAACGCGCCGAGTCTCGATTCGAACGCTTCCGCGCGGCCGATGGCCGAGGTGTTGATCGGTCGACGAAGCTGCTGCTCCGAAAGCGTCGGCACGAACCGCCCCGACTTCTTCGTGTCGGTCGCGAGACGCTCGGGGTGCAGGCACGCCTCGTCGAAGGGCAGGCCGCACGCCTCGATGATCTTCGGCACCGTCGAGTCGGGGTCCTTCGCGAGTGACCGGTAGTCGATGACCTCGGTGGGATTCGGCAGGGTGCGGGTCCAGTGGTCGACCAGCCGCAGGTGCATCGCGCTGAACGCGCCGATCCAGTCGAGCTGCGTGGTCCACGCCATGCTCACGGGGTCGAAGAGGTTCGCCCAGATCGAGATCGCGGTGTCTTCGAGGTTTCGATCGGTGAAGAGCACCGTCGACTTCGGGAAGAGCAGCCCGATCATGCCGGCTTGTCGGGGAAGCATCAGGCTCTTGTTCGCGATGCGTTCCCGGCGTCCGCCGATCGCCTGAAGTCCGCGGAGGTAGTCCGCCCGGATCCGCTCGAGCATGGTGTCGTCGGCGGCCGCGGTCCGGAACGCGACTTCGGGTCCCTGGACACCGAGATGCTTCGAGACCACCTCGTCGAGGAGGCCCGTCTCGCCGGCGCCGTGGGCGTCGGGATGGGCGCCGACGACCCGTTCCAGCAGCGAGGTGCCGCTCCGAGGAAGTCCGACGATGAACACCGGCAGGCGGCTCTCGGAATTCGCGGTGGACTTCCGGCCGTCGTGGAGGTCCGCGGGATACGCGGCGATCAACCCATCGATCAGGCGGTCCGCCTCGGCGACGTCGAACGTTCCGGGAACGACCGCGTTCATCCGTTCGTAGGCGTCGACCGCTTCGGGATACCGGCCCGCCTTCTCCAGCGACCGCCCCAGCAGCGAAAGCAACGGTCGGGTGACGAGTGCCGGCTGTCCCTTGCCATGATCCTCGAGAAAGGCGTTCGCGGCGTCGATCGCCTCGTCGTATCGGGCGGTCTCGAAGCAGGCGTTGACGTAGGACGCGACGGTGCCGGGGGCGAGGCGGCGGGCCGCGGCCCGCTCCTCGAGCAGTTCGCGGCACGCCTCGAACTCTCCGGTCCAGATCAGGCACTCAAGGTAGGTTCCCTGGGTCCGGGAGTCGTTGGGGGCGATCTTTCGAGCGGTTCTCGCCTTCGACATCGCCTCCGCGAATCGACCACCGGCGATCAGGACGGTCGCGAGGGTGGTCAGCGAGCCGGCATCCCGGGGGGCGAGCTTCACGGCCTTCTCCGCGGCCTTGATCGCTTCGGGCCACTGCATCGAATTCGTCGAGGCGAGGGCGAAGATCCGGAGGCCCCCGATGTTGCGGGGATCCTTCTTCAGGACGTCCGAGGCGAGCTGCCGAGCCTGACCCGACTGGCCACCTTCATAAAGGGCGGCGGCCTGTTGCAGGATCGCGTCGAGTTTTCGTGGGTTGAAGGCCATTCAGGCAGGATACGAGATCGAGGGCGTCGATCCGCCGGTTTATCCACCGCGGACTCTTCGAACGTTGAACAACCGGGTGAACTTCCGGTAGGGTCGGCACCAGACGGATCGCCGGAGCCGTCATCGATCCGGACTCGTGCTCGAAGGGCCAACCATGACCGCGATCAGCCCGAGATCCGAACCGCCCGAATCCGTCCATCGATTCGTGGGCAACGGGCGGACCTGCGACGCGCCGGTGCACTTCGACTGCGAGCGGATCGAGACCATCGTCTTCGAGCGAGCGGCCGATGTGAGCGTCGCCATCGCCCGGGAGATCGCCGAGTTGATCCGGGTCCGCCGATCGGAGGATCGGGCTTGCGTGCTCGGCCTGGCGACGGGATCCACCCCGACCCAGGTCTACGGCGAGCTCGTCCGGATGCACCGGGAGGAGGGACTCTCCTTCGCGAACGTCGTCACCTTCAACCTCGATGAGTACTGGCCGATGCCGCCCGAAGCCCTTCAGAGCTACCGGCGGTTCATGAACGAGCATCTCTTCGATCACGTCGACATCGACCCGGCGAACACGCACGTCCCCGACGGCACGATCGCCTTCGAGGAGATCCGGTCGTACTGCGCGGCCTACGAACAGGCCATCGTGGATGCGGGGGGCATCGATCTCCAACTGCTCGGCCTCGGTCGGACCGGCCACGTCGGCTTCAACGAGCCGGGATCCGGCGTCGACAGCCGGACCCGTCTCATCCACCTCGATCGGGTGACGCTGAAGGATGCGGCGAGCGACTTCTTCGGGGAGGAGAACGTTCCGACCCGGGCGATCACCATGGGCGTCGGATCGATTCTCGACGCGCGTCGGGTCGTGCTGATGGCGTTCGGCGAAGGCAAGGCCGCGGTCGCGGCCCGGGCGATCGAGGGCGAGGTCACCGAGACCGTCGCGGCCTCCTTCCTCCAGCGGCACGCGGACGCCACCGTCTATCTGGATGCCGGCGCCGCCGACTCGCTCTCGCGCAGCGCAACCCCCTGGGCCGTCGGACCGGTGGGCTGGTCCGAGGACCTGGTTCGCAAGGCCGTGATCTGGCTCGCGGAGCGGGTCTCCAAGGCGATCCTCAAACTCGAGGCCGAGGACTACAACGAGCACGGACTCCAGGAGCTCCTCGCCGAGCGCGGAAGCGTCTACGACATCAACCTCGAGGTGTTCCGCTCGGTCCAGCGGGCGATCACCGGCTGGCCCGGCGGCAAGCCGGCGGGACGGAAGCGATCCGGCGACATCGACCGGCCGCGGGACGAGGTCTTTCCGAAGCGGATTCTCGTGTTCAGTCCGCATCCCGACGACGACGTGATCTCGATGGGGGGGACGCTGATCCGGCTGGTCGACCAGGGCCACGAGGTCCACGTCGCGTATCAGACCTCCGGAAACATCGCGGTGTTCGACAGCGAAGCGCTGCGTTTCGCGGACTTCGTCGCACACTTCAACGGGATGTTCGGGTTCGGGGCCGCCGAAGCGGAGGCGATGGAACGTCGCGTCGCCGAGGTCCTTCGGCGGAAGAACCCGGGTGAAGTCGACCTCCCGGAAGTGCAGAAGATCAAGGGCCTGATCCGTCGCATCGAGGCGACCGACGCGGGCCGGAGCTGCGGGGTCCGGGACGATCGGCTTCACTTCCTCGACCTGCCGTTCTACGAGACGGGGCGGGTGACCAAGAAGCCGCTCGGCGCGGAGGACGTCGAGATCATCGCCGACCTGCTTCGGACGGTGAAGCCGCACCAGGTCTACGCGGCAGGCGATCTCTCGGATCCGCACGGCACCCACCGGACCTGTCTCGCCGCGGTCTTCCGTGCGATGAATGCGGTGGCCGAGGACGACTGGGCGTCGAAGTGCGTGCTCTGGTTGTATCGGGGCGCGTGGCAGGAATGGGGGATCGAACACTTCGACATGGCCGTTCCGGTCTCGCCCGGTGAACTGAAACGGAAGATCACCGCGATCTTCAAGCACCAGTCGCAGAAGGACAAGGCGCTCTTCCCCGGGCCCGACGAACGTGAATTCTGGCAACGGGCGGAGCAACGGAACCGTGGCACCGCGGATCGGCTCGACCGACTCGGGTTCGCTGAATACGAAGCGGTCGAGGCGTTCGTCCGCTGGGACGGGCGGTTCATCGACTGATGCCTGGTGCCGTCCGAGTCATGCCCGGTGAAGGCTCCTCGAAGGATCCTTCACCGCCCCCCTCGAGTCCCGCGCTGCTGGTGCGGGGCGTGGAGAAGTCGTTCGGTCGTCTGAAGGCGCTCGACGGCGTGGACCTCGAACTGGCGCGGGGCGAGTGGACCGCGCTGCTCGGACCGAACGGCGCCGGCAAGACCACCCTGATGCGTTGCATCGCGGGGTTGATCCGCGAGGATGCGGGCTCGATCTCGGTCTTCGGCCGTGGGCGGCCGACGGCGGAGGATCTGGGCTTCGTGCCTCAGCGCATCGCGCTGCACGACACCATGACGGCTCGAGAGCATCTGGTGAACTACTGCGATCTCCTCGGCGTGGGTCGTCGGGACCGAGGCGATCGGGTCGGCTGGGCGCTGGAGTTCAGTCAGCTCGAGGATCGCGCCGACGACCAGGTGCGTCACTATTCGGGCGGGATGCAACGGCGGCTGAATCTCGCGGTCAGCGTGCTCCACCGGCCGCGGCTGCTGTTGCTCGATGAACCGACCGAGGGTGTCGATCCCCAGGCGCGGGTGGCGATCTGGCGGATGGTCGAGGATCTGCGGCGTGAAGGTGCGACGATTCTTCATGCCACCCACCTCATCGAGGAGGCGGAGACCCTCATCGATTCGGTCGCGATCATCGATCACGGACGACTCGTGGCGCGGGGCGACACCGCGGATCTCGCCCGAGAACACGACATTCCCTCGTTCGAACTCGAAGCGCGGCCGGTCGCGTCGGTCGCCGACGACTTCGTTCCGCCGATCGGCGCCTGGAACGGACGGACGATCCGCGTGCCGCTGGAGGGTCTCGGTGCCGAACTGCACGAGGCGATCGCGAAACTCGAGGCGATCTCCGGCGGAATCGAAGGCGTCCGTCTCCACGAAGCGAGCCTCGAGGAGGTCTTCCTTTCGCTCACCGGCCGAGGCCTGCGCGAATGACCGCCATCGACGTCAGGTCGGAGATCGCGCCGGAAGGCGACCAAGCCGTGATGCAGGTCTACGACCGGGCCGCTTCACGCTACGACCTCGTCAACGACCTGCTCAGTTTCGGGACCAGCAACTGGTATCGGCGAAGGACGATCCTCTCCCTCGAACTGCCCGAGGACGCGACGCTGGTCGACGTGGGGAGCGGGACCGGTGCCCTCGCCCGCGCNGCCCAGCGATTCCTGCCGGCGTCCCCCGGAATCGTGGCGGTGGATCCTTCGGCGGAGATGCGGTCGCTTGCGGTGCAGGCGGGGGTCCGCGACGTCCGGCCCGGCTCATTCGAGTCCATCCCCGTCGCCGACCGATCGATGGACGCGGTGGTGAGTGGATACGCGATCCGCTACGTGGAGGATTTCGCGACGGCTTTCGCGGAGATCCGACGGGTGATGCGTCCGGGGGGACGGCTCGTGCTGCTGGAGATGATCGTTCCGGCCCGTGGATTCAGAAGAACGCTGGCTCGATTCCTGATCCACGGCGTCGCCGCACGGGTCCTGCCGTTGATCTGCGGATCGCGTGCGACCGGTGATCTGCTTCGACACTTCTGGAACGCGATATCCTCCTTCGATCCACCCCAGGTGGTGACCGCGGCGTTGGTGGAAGCCGGGTTCGAAGAGGTGGAATACCGTCATGTCGGCGGGCTGCTTGGAGAGTTTCGTGCGAGGGTCTCCGATGTCTGATTCAATCCGCTGGTCGAACGAAGGTCGACGGCGCCTCCGAAGCGCGACCTTCGCGGTCGTTCTCGCCTGCGGTTCTTCCGGCTGCCGGCAGGGACCCGAACGAACCACCGATCTCGCCGAGGCGGAGGCGTTGAAGGCCGAAGTCGACACCGAGCGTCCCGCCGAACTCGCGACGCTTCGCATCGAACTCGCCACCCCCGGACACGCCGGCAAGAAACTCTTTCTCGCCGCCGCGCAGACGCCGGACGGCTGGCTCAAGGCGACCGGTTGGACCGCGGCGAAGTCCGCCGTGGTCACGCCACCGACCACGGTGGTCGAATTCGATTCGATTCCCGCGCTGCCCACCGCGATCTCCGTGTTCATCGACGTCGACGCCGACGAGGAACTGGCCCGCGGCCTCTTCGGAATCCCCACCGAGCCATGGGGCTTCTCGAACGATCTGACGCCCTTCTTCGGGGCGCCTCGGTTCAAGGATGCGGTCATCGATGTCCAGGCGCCGGCGACCGTGGCCAGGATCCGCGTTCGCGGCGGCGAAGGCGGGGATCGTGGCGAAGCGGAAGCGATCGGAGACGATCGATGAACCCGGCCACGCCCGACACCTCCGCGTTCCGGATCCCGATGTCGCTCCCGTCGCGGCTGGTGGCCCGCGGACTGCTCNGCGTGCTGCACTTCGCCGGCCGCCTGGTGTGCCGGGTCCCGATCCGTCGAATCGGATTCGACCGGGCGGCCCGGCTTCCACAGTCCATCATGGTGGCGAATCACCACAGCCTGATCGACACGCCCTGTCTCTTCATGTCCGTGGCCCGGGGACGACGGAATCGGACGGCGACGGTCGGGGGACTCGACTACTTCGAGGCTCGCCCCGAACAGCCCTGGTACGAACGCGTCTTCCGCCGCGTCGTGATCTGGTTCATTCGAAGTTCGATGAACGTGATGCTCATCGACCGGGTCGGCGGGGAATACTCGGAACTCGATCGCATCGACGCGATGATCGCGCGGGGGTGGAGCCTCGTGATCTTCCCGGAGGCGACCCGCAGTCGGGACGGTCGGATCGGACGATTTCGACACGGTGCCGCGGAACTCGCGCGCCGGAACGACCTCCCGGTGATTCCGGTCCGAATCGACGGCACCGAACGCATCCTGCCGCCGGGCGTCTCCTGGCCGCGGTCCGCGCCGCTGCGAATGGTCGCGGGTGAACCGCTCCGGGCCGACCCGGACGAGACCGCGGCCGCGTTCACGAAGCGGCTCATCGTCGCGATCGAGGACCTCGCCGGAGATCCGTCTCGACGCCCGGTGGAAGCGCNGGCCGATGCCACCCGCATTTCCGAGGCCGGGCCGCTGGTCACGGAGCGGGTCGGATGAAGTCCCGACGAATCAGTCTGACCGAGCGGATCGCGGTGTCCTCGCTGCTGCGCGGATACGCACACGCGCCCGGTCTCATGCAACGCATCCGGCCGCGGATGGTACGGGCGACCTGGCGACGTGCCGACGTCTGGCGGTCGAGCCTCCGGGAGAACGGCCGGATCATCCTCGGCGACGACGCGTCCGACGCCGAGATCGACGAATACGGCATCGGCGTGCTGGAACACATGCAGCGATACATGGCGGGACTGGTGCTCGCCTCCCGGACCCNCCGCGGACCCCCCGCGACGAGCTGCTCGAACGGATCGAGACCGTCGAAGGCCTTCCCGCCTTCCGGGAGATCTTCGATCGACGCGGGGAACGCGGCTTGATCCTCCTCTCGATCCACATGGGCGAGTTCGAGCCGGCGGCCGCGTACATGGGGCGGTACGCGCCGGTGCACGTGCTCTATCGCCGCGACCGGATCCAGACGCTCGAACGCATCCGGGCCGAGGCTCGCCGACGACTGGGAGTCGTGGAACATGCGGTCGACGACGGCGTGAACGCCTGGCTTTCGCTGCGGGACATGCTGGACGGGGGCGAGGTCGTCGCCCTGCTCGGAGACCGGGTCCAGCCGGGGCAGACCGGCGTCTTCATGCCGATGTTCGGCCGCATGATGGAGATCCCGGTGGGCCCCTTCAAACTCGCCCAGGTGACCGACAGCCGCATCGTTCCGGTCTTCAACTGGTGGCGACCGGACGGTCGCCTCGCGATGCGGATGGAGGATCCACTCGAGGTCGAAGGCGATCTCCGCCGCGATCCCGCGAGCAATCCCGCCATGCGGCGGTGGGTCGAACTCATCGAGGCCCGCATCGCCGCGACGCCGGACCAGTGGCTCAACGTGCATCCGGTCTGGCGGGCGTCCGACGCTGCCGGCCGCACCACCGATGATCGGAACGCCGCGTGAAACGACTCGCCCTGCTGCGAATCTCATGGATCACCCTCTACCGAGATCGGCTCGGCGTGCTGCTCTACGCACTGGTCCCGATCATCTTCCTCACGATCTTCGCGAGCGTGTTCCAGGGGTTCGGCCGCAACGGCGAGAGCAAGGTTCGGATCGCGATCCTCGATCTCGACGGCAGCCCCGCCGCGCGATCGTTGGAGGCCGCGGTCCGGGAGTCGAGCGATCGCATCGATCTCGTCGAGATCGACGGCGACGACGTGACCGCGGCGGATCGTGAAGTCGCGAGCGGGAGTTTCCCGGCCGCGGTGGTGATTCCGGCCGGGTTCGGCGCCGCGGTCGGCAAGGCCACCGCGGCGATTCCACCGCTCGTCGTCCGCTACGACCCGGCGAACCCGATCGCCCCGGACTTCGCCCGCGGCGTGCTCGCGGGTGCGGCGTGGAAAGGGCTCGCGCCGCAGATGCTCGGCCGGCAGATCAAGGTTCTCGAGATGGTCGCCGGCACCCTCACCCCCGCCCAGCAGGGACTCGCCGAGACGCTTCAGAAGGCTGGTGGCGAAGGCGGAAAACCACCGCCGATCGTCGAACGGCTCGCGATGGCGACCCAGGTGCCGATCGACGGGGGGGCGGTCGCGATCGGACAGGGCGGTCCTTCCCTGGTCACCTACTACACCGCGGCGATCGGCGTGATGTTCATGCTGTTCAGTGCGCTTTCGACCACCGGATGGCTGCTCGAGGATCAGGAGCGAGGGGTGCTCGACCGGCTTCGAACCTCGGGAATCGGATCCTGGACGGTTCTCCTGAACCGATTCGTCTTCGCCATCCTGGTGGGCTCCCTGCAGATCGGGGTGATGCTGGTCTGGGCGGCCGCGGTCTTCGGCGTCCGCTTCTTCTCGACGCGGCAGTTCGTCGCCCTGCTGATCATCATTCCCGCGGTGGCGGCCGCGTCCGCCGGTCTGGGTCTGTTGATCACGGGCATCGCACGGACCAGACGCCAGCAGACCACCATCGGAACCATCACGGTGCTGATACTCAGTGCCGTTGGCGGCAGCATGATCCCGACCTTCCTGATGCCACCATCCCTGAAGGCGGTCGGTCAGTGGGCTTTCAACGCCCGCGCCATCGATGCGATGCAGCAGATTCTCTGGTACACCACTTCGGACGACACGCTTTCCGCGATGCTGGGAAGGATCGCACCGGCGTTGGGCCTGATCGGCGCGACCACCGTCATCTGTCTGGTGGGAGCGCGAGCGGCGATGACCCGCTGGCAGTGAGCAGGATGCGGCCGGGTCCACGAATCGTCGACCCGCCACCAGGAGACGTGCATGAGCAACGAGACGACCGATCTTCGCGAGACCATCTACGACGTTCTTCGAACCGATCTCAAGCTCGGCATGGTCGACCTCGGGCCCGAGACCCCGCTGGTGGGCGACGAACTCGGACTCGACTCCCTCGATCTGCTCATGGTGGTCACCGGAACCGAGAAGCGGCTGGGAATCAAGATTCCCAACGAGAAGCTCGGCCGCGACACGATGGGCACGATCGGGGACTTCGTTCGATTCGTCGACTCGCTGCGGACCGACGCGTGACCGGATCGAACGCCTCGAATCACGACGCGGCGCTGGCGAACCTGCCGCACGCGGATCCCTTCCGGTTCCTCGATCGCATCGACGAGCTTTCATCGGAACGGGGCCGCGGGGTCTGGATCGTGAAGGGCGACGAGGACTTCCTGCGTGGACACTTTCCGGGAAGACCGCTGGTCCCCGGGGTCCTGATCACCGAGGCCGCCGCCCAGCTCGCGGGCGCCGCGGCGCACCACTTCATGAGTGAGGCCGCGGGCGAGACCACGGGCGAGGGTTCGAACGGCATGCTCGTGCTGAGCGAGGCTCGGTTCCGTCGTCCGGTGGAGCCGCCCGCGATCATCGAACTGGTGGTCGACGCGATCGGCCGATTCGGTTCGATCCATCGGTTCGACTTCGAAGCGTCGGTGGACGGCGTCGCGGTCGCGTCGGGATCGGTCGGTGTCAGCCTGACGCCTGCGAACGGAGAGGCGTCGTCGTGACCGAGCCCGACACCCTGGTGCTGACCGCGGCCTCCGCGAGCTGCTCGCTCGGCGAGGACCGTCATGCGATTCTCGCGGCGATGCTCGAGGGCGGCGTCGAGATCGACGTGGCCCCCGGGATCGAAGGGGTGTTCGAGCCGGACGCCGCCGGGGACCCGGTCCCCGAGGTCCGGGCCGCCCAGGTGCCGGAAGCATCGCCGGAAGTGGGGGGCGTTCCGGATCGGGCCGAACGGATGCTCGCCCGTTCGATTCGCCGCGGGCTCGACGAAGCGGGGCTCGATTCATCGACGATCCGATCGATGCGATCGGCCGGCGTTCGATTCGAGACCATCTTCGGAACGACCCTCGGCGGCATGCGGCACCTCGGTGCGGGCATGCGGAACGGCCGGCTCGACGTGATGGCGCGGACCACGACCTCGACCGTGACCCGGCATGCGCTGGTGGACACCGGGCTCGACCTCGGTGGCTCGACGGTGTCGGCGGCCTGTGCGTCGGGGGTGAGTGCGCTCGCGATGGCGGGAACCTCGATTCTCGCCGGGGAGGCGGACGTCGTCGTGGCGATCGCCTACGACCCGATCAGCGAATTCGCCTACGCGGGATTCCACTGTCTCCGACTGGTCAGCGAAGGACCATTGCGTCCGTTCACCGCGGATCGGACCGGGATGCGGCTCGGCGAGGGTTACGGCGTGTTCGTCGTGGAACGTGAATCCACCGCGGTGACGCGGGGCGCGACGGTGCTCGCCCGGATCCTCGGATGGGGGGGCGGAAGCGATGCGCATCATCTCACCCAGCCGATTCCGACCGGACGCGGCGCGGCGGATGCGTTGCGTTCCGCGACGGTTTCGCTCGAAGGAACCGGGATCGTGCCTGATCTGATCGCGGCCCACGCCACGTCCACGCCGGCGAACGACCTCGCCGAACATGCGGCGCTCGCGTGCTGCTTCGGCGATCGGCTCGCGGAGATCCCGGTGACGGCGTTGAAGAGCCGCATCGGCCACACGCTCGGGGCGGCCGGCGCGGTGGAGCTTTCGGTGGTGCTCGCGGCGATGGAGCATGGTGCGGTGCCCGCGGCCGCCAACGCGACGGTGGATCGCGAATCGTTTCCGACGTTGGACCTCGTCGCTCCGGGGCCGCGACATGACGCCACGGTGGACCGCGCCGCGATCGTCTCCCTCGGTTTCGGCGGCGTTGATGCCGCGATCCTCGTCGAGTCCGGCACCGCGACCGAACGCGTTCCGCCCCGTCCCCCCGTGACGTGCGACGCCTCGGAATCGAGAATCGTGATCACCGGGGTGGGTTCGCTCGTTCCCGCGGCGGATGATCCGCCGATCCGATCCGGCGAGATCGGGCTCGACGATGCGATGTTCGACGGTCTCGATGACGCCCGCGCCGTCCGTCGCCTCGCGCGATTCTCGAAACTGGTCCGGGCCGCCGGCGTGCTCGCGACCCGGAACGCCGGACTCGACGCGGAGGCGATTCGAACCGCTTCCGGATTCGTCGGAACCCGCTTCGGCGCCTCCGACTACACGCTGGACTTCTACACGGAGCTGCTCCGCGACGGGCTCGGGGCGGGCAATCCGCTCCACTTCGCGGAGAGCGTTCCCAACATCGGGAGCGCGCAGCTCAGCCTCGGGCTCGGGATCGAAGGCCTCACCCTGTCGGTGGGAGGCACCGCGATCGCGGGGCTCGAAGCGCTGCACCACGCGCGCCGGCACCTGGTGACGGGACAGGCGGATCGAGCCATCGTGGTCGCCGCCGAGGAGACCCACCCCCGGGTCCGTGAAGTGCTGCGGCATCTCGGAGAGATCGGTGATCTGCCGTCCGCGGAAGGTGCGATCGCCTTCGTGCTCGAGCGGGAGTCGGCGGCGATCGAACGCGGTGCGCCGATCCTCGCGGTCGTCGAGGAGACCGCGCTCGAGTGGCCGCGCGGCGGAGGCGTCCGGGATTCCCTGCGGACGATCCAGGGTGGAATCACCCGGACCACGGACGAGGTGGTGCGAGGTCCCGCCCGTGAGACGCGGGCCGGCCGACGCGTCGCCATCGCACGGCGCCTGCGAACGAGGTCCGCCGGAACGGGTGAATGCGAGCTCAGGCATGCGGGAGAACGGGTGGAACGGGAGTCGGTCGGCGCGTTTCGGGCGATCGCGGAGCTCGTCGAGACCTCGGAAGGCGGTCTGGTCGTCTGGCCGGATCCGGCGGGGGGCGCCGCTTTCGCGCGGATCGCTCCGGTATCATCCGACCGATGACTTCGAGCGCCAGCGCAATCGAACGTGGGACCGGTCGGAAGATCGCGGACTGGGTCGCCACCGGCGGTTCCGAGGATCTGCCCGCATGGATCCGTGATTCGGTCGGCTCGATCGATCCGGACCGGCACTGGTCGGTCGGCACCGCCATTCGAGCGGTCGAGCGGACGAACGGCGAGCGACGCCTCCGAACCGTGGTGCTCGATGACGCCTCCACCATGAACGGGGAGGCCTTCGAGTCGGGCACGCTCCAGGCGTATCGCACCCTGCTCTCGGGCATTCCGCACGATCACCTGCTGCGGGCATGGAACTTCATTCCGAGGATCAACGACGACGCCGGGTTCGAAACCGACTGCGGTGGCGGCAGCGATCGGTACATGGTCTTCAACGCAGGACGATTCAAGGCCTTCCGCGAGATCCATGGACGGCCGGAGTGGTTTCCGGTCGCCTCCGGCGTCGGCCACGCCGGCCGCGACCTCGTGCTGCACCTGCTGCACGGCGCGGGCGAGCCGTGCCCGGTCGACAATCCGCGACAGGTCCTCCCCGTCGACTACTCGCGTCGTTTCGGCGATCTTCCTCCCGCGTTCACCCGCGCCGCGAGGGTGAACGGGGCCGAGAACGCCTCGGTGCTGGTGAGTGGAACCGCCAGCGTGGTCGGCGAGGATTCGCTCCACGCCGAATGCTTCGATCGTCAGTTGGAGGAGACGCTGGACAATCTGGAGACGGTGGTCGCGTCGTGCGAACCGGCTCTGGTCCCCGCGGATCTCGGTGACTGGCTGGTCTATCTTCCCGATCCGTCGTTCGAGGATCGCGTGCGGGATGCGATCGGAAGACGCTGGCCCGATCATCGAATGACCATCGAGTTCCGCGCCCAGCGGCTCTGCCGCCCCGAACTTCTCGTCGAGATCGAGTGTGCGGGCGTCGTACCGGAGCGAGCATCGTGATCGCCGCACCCGAGTCGACCACGGGCGGCGAGGAATGGGACGTCGTGATCATCGGCGCCGGTCCCGCCGGCAGCATCGCGGCCCTCGAGCTTGCGCGAGCCGGACAGCGGGTACTGGTGGTCGACAAGGAGTCGTTCCCCCGTTTTCGGATCGGCGAGTCGATGCTTCCGCATGCGAACCGCCTCCTGACCGATCTCGGTCTCATGGACCGCGTCGAGGAGCTCCCGCACGTCGTGAAGAAGGGGCTCGAGATCAGTTTCGGCGACGGCCGTCGCGAGCCGGTCGCGATTCCGTTCTCGCGAATGCTCGGTGACACCATCAAGCAGACCTTCAACATCCGACGCTCGGTCTTCGACCAGATGCTCGTGGACGAGGCGACCGGCGCGGGGGCGGTCTTCCGATTCGAGGATCGCGTCGATTCGATCGAGAACGTCGCCCGGGGTGACGTCCGGATCCGACTCGCGTCGGGCCCGGTCCGGTCGAACTGGGTGATCGACGCCAGCGGTCAGGCCTGCGTCCTCGGACGACATTTCAAGACGCGACGACTGCTCGACGGGTACCGGAACGTCTCCTACTTCGAACACTTCGAAGGGGTTCGTCGTCCGGACGGCGACCGGACCGGTTTCGCGACCCTCGCGATGTGTCGCGAGTCCTGGTTCTGGATGATTCCAATCGACGACCGGGTGACCAGCGTGGGCGTGGTGGTGGACGACGAGCATGCGAAACGGATTCCCGTCCCGGCGAACCGTCGCCTGGCGTGGTGCATCGAGCGATGTCCGCTGGTCGCGGATCGAATGACGGATGCGACCGGCCCCACGACCAATCAGGTGGTCGGTGACTTCTCCTACACCTGCGAGCCCTACGCCGGCGACGGCTGGTTCATGGTCGGGGACGCGGCGGCCTTCATCGATCCGGTCTGGTCGACGGGCGTGACGCTGGGCATCGACACCGGTGTGGCGGCGTCACGTCGCATCATCGAGGTCGGCGAAGGGCGGAGGACCGCGGCTTCCGCGGCCAGGTCCTACGGAAAACGGGTGACCCGCCTTCGTGCCGGATTCCTCGGTCTCATCTCGAGCTTCTACGACCATTCCTTCCGCGAACTGCTGGTGAGCGGGCACGGTCCGATGAACGTGGATGCGGCGGTGGTGAACATGCTGGCCGGGGAGATCTTCGAAGGCGTTCCCTTCGGCGTCCGATGGCGATGGGAACTGATGCGGTGGTTCCGTGGACTCAATCGGCATCGCAAGGTGGTCGAGTGGATCCGGCCGCATTCGGTGCTGCAGGCCGGAGGCATCGCCCTGCCGACGCCGAGGTCAGGCGTGATTCGAGGTCTCGGACGTCGGGAACGTGGACGACCGTCGTGGCTGCCGAGCTGATCGCGGACTTCATCGCGACGGTCGAGCGGGCGCCGGATCGAATCGCGATGCTCGACGTCGCGTCGGGACGCACGATGACCCGGGCCTCGATCCTCCGCGATGCGGTGGCGATCGCCGGACGACTCGACGATCTCGCTCCGGAAGATGCGGTCGTGATGCTCCACGGTCCCGGCGGCCCCGGGTACTGGTCGGGACTGCTGGCGATCTTCGGCACCGGGCGTCGACTGCTTCCGGTGGGAATCGAGACCTCCGCTCGGGACCGGGCGAAGCTCCATGCGGCCCATCGGGTCGACGTGGTCGTCGAGACGGATCCGCAGCGCCCGTGGGCCGAGGCGCCTGTGGCATCGCCGCTCCACCATCTCCACGCAGACGCCGCCTCGATTCCCCTCGACACCGGAGGCATCGATCGGCTCGGCCGAGGGCGGGCCGCATCGCTCCTGTTGCGAAGTTCCGGGACCACGGGTCGACCATCGGTGGCGCTCCGCACCGCGGCGGCGATCGATCGCGTGTCGAAGACGCTGGTCGACGTGCTCGAACTGCATGAGGCGGACGAGATGCTCGCCACGCTTCCGATGCAGCACGCCTACGGGATCGAGCACGGGGTGTTTGCGCCGATGCGGGTCGGGGCCATGGTCCGCCACCAGGCCGGGTTCGATCTCGGTCCGGGGGTGGAAGCGCTCGGGAATGGTGTGACCGTCTTTCCCGGCGTTCCCGTGACGCTGGAAGCGGCGTCCCGGGTCGGTCGCCGGGGTTCGGCGCTGCGGCTGGCGTACTCCGCCGGCAGCTCGCTCCCGGCGTCGGTCCGCGAAGGTTTCGAAGCGGCCTGGGGCTGTCCGACCGGGAACCTCTACGGCGCAACGGAGCTCGGGACGATCGCCTTCGGCTTCGGGGGCGACGATCGCGTGGTCTCCGGGGTCTCGGTACGGGTCGCGTCCGTGGTCGACGAGGACGCGGGGGAGATCCCGGTCACGACCGAGACCGGCGCGGGCGAACTCGTGGTGCGAAGCGATGCGATGTTCGCCGGATATCAGGACACCCGGAATGCGACGGTCGACCCCGGGCGACGGATCGACGGGCACTTCCGAACCGGAGATCTCGGCACGGTGCGGAAAGACGGCCGGGTGGAGATCACGGGCCGGGCGAAGATCCAGTTCGACGTCGGCGGCTTGAAGGTCAATCCCGCGGAGGTCGAGTCGGTCTTGATGGAGCATCCCGCGATCCGCGAGATCGCGGTGGTGCCGCTTCCGCTCACCGAGACGGTGACCCGGGTCCGGGTCGTGGTGGTCGCCGCGAACGCGGGCGATCCGGCGTCGAGACAGGCGATTCAACGTGATCTCGCGGCGATCGCGAAACGCGAGCTTGCGCCCCACCAGCGTCCACGGACCTGTGATTTCCTCGACGAACTGCCGCGGACCCTCACCGGAAAGCTGCTGCGGGGGAAGCTGATGGAGATGATGGGCGGGTCCGACGGCTGACCCGATTCACCGCGTGGGGGCGATCGCGCGACGCCCCGGTCGCAGGAATCCCGAGAGCAGCGATGCGCCCCCCGCGAGAACGATCCACTCGAGGATCGATCGCGACACGCCGGTCGCGTCGAGCGAAGGCAGGGCCGCGATCACGATCGCGGCGAAGCCCGCGTGCCACCGCCATCCGGCCCATGCGATCACCGCGATCGTCGCGAACGAAGCGGGGGCGAGCGTCGCGACGAGTGTCGCGAGCAGGATCGCGGCGAGCAGGAACCAGCGGTTGGTCGCGGCTTCGGGTCGCCGCCCGCGAAGCGGTCCGGGTGAAAGCAGTCGATCGAAACGACGGAGGAACGAGCCGCGGATCGGTCGACGGTCGGCGCTCCCGCGGTGGAGTCGCGGCAGCAGCGCTTCTCCGAGCAGCAGCAGGTAGATCCCGATTCCCTCCGACCAGTCACGGCGGAATCGGTAGTGGCTCACCCGGGTGTCGCGGGCGTGGTAGATCGCGGGGACGTCGATCGAACGGACCGGCCATCCCGCCCACGCGGCGCGGGTGATCATCTCCTCCTCCCAGGCGTATCGCCCCGAGAGACCGGGGATCGTCGCGGCGAGTTCGAGGGGCCAGCCTCGGAAACCGCATGGCGAATCGCCGATCGCGAGTCCGCAGTGGGCGCGGATCGCGACGTTGCTCGATGTGCGTCCGATCAGATTGCGCCGAGGCTGGTCGGGGTGGAGGGGAAATCGGCAACCCAGCAGATAGACGCCGGGAGATCGTCGGATCGCCTCGGCGAACACCGGAATGAGATCGGTGTCGTGCTGTGCATCCGAATCGCAGGTGATCGCATGCGTGAATCCCGTCTGGCGCAGGAGCTCGAATCCGGCGCGAAGCGCGCCCGCCTTCCCGAGATTCCGCGGCACTCGGAACGACCGGTGCACCACGCCTTGATGCTCGAGGTCGGCGATGATCGCATCGCATCCGTCGGTGCTCGCGTCGTCGATCACCACCAGCGGAAGATCATGGCTCGCCGCGGCCCGCAGCACGGATTCGAGGGTTTCGCGGTTGTCGTAGGTGGGAATCAGGATCGCGACGCGTGGTGCGTCGGCCTCGTCGGCGGAGCGGCTGGTCGTCGTGAGGCGATCCGGCATGATCGAAAATCCCGTCGGCGAGGTCCGGAGGCGACTTCGGCCGCCGGAGGAGTCGGTGATCCTACGTCGGTGGCCCGTACCGGTGGGTGTTTCGGTTTTCGATCCCGCCCCGGTACGATGTCCCCATGAACACTTTCATCGCACTCGTGCTCGGATCGATCCTCTCCACGGCGGGAATCGATTTCGACGATCCGCTGAAGACCATGCCCTCGAAGGACGCCGACCGAATTCGGCAGCACCTGCCCGGGGTCGTGATCGGTCCGGGCGAGGCGCCGCCGATTGAAGACGCCGACGAGTGGATGCCGCTCGATTCGACGGTGTACGTCTACGAGAACCCGCGCGACGAATCGAAGACGCTCAAGCACGTGATGGCCAGACTGGAGCGGGCCCCGGGTGCCGCCAAGGATGCGCCCGGCAAGGGCTGGGCGATGGAACTCCCGTCCGGCACCACCCGCTATCTCAAGACGGTGAAGGGCCGTGGCATCGTCGCCGCCACGGACATCTCGAAGCCCAACGCGTTCATCATCCGTCTCGACCCGCCCGAACCGATCGTCCACCTCGCGGGCAAGACGGGAAACCAGGTGCGCGAGAACGTCAGGATTCGAATCTGCGACATCGATTCACCCGATGACACCAGTTACTCGGGCACCGTCAAGTGCGAGTGGGAGGATCTCGGTTCGTGGAAGGTCCGGGTTCCGAAGGGGACCTACGACACTCGGCTCATCCGCATCAAGTACGACGGAAGCATCGGTCCGGCGTCGGTGTCCGCCTGGAAGTACATGTTCCTCGCGAAGGGCATCGGTGCCGTCGCCTTCACCGACAGCCGGGACATCTCGGCGTTCATCTTCTACAACAACGACGTGGATCACGCCGGGGTCTTGAAGTCGGCGACGCGAGCATCCGACGGCTGATCCGGTCCGTGGAGCATGACCATGCTCGACCGGCCCGGCCGACGACTTTCCATGGCGACCTTCGATCTCCAGTCGATTCTCGATGCCTACGGGCCCGATGCGGGTCGTGAATACGCTGCGCACCTGAATCCACGATTCCACGATCTGCTCCGGCTGGTCGGATTCGACCGACGCTTCGTCCGGGGCGAAGGGCCGTACCTGTGGGACGAGCAGGGGGATCGGTACCTTGACGCGATCGGCGGATTCGCCTGCCTGTCGCTCGGCCGCGATCACCCGGTGGTCCGCGATGCGCTGGAGCAGGCCCTCCGGACGGCGCCGCCCACGTTGATCCAGTTCGAGACGCCGCCACTCGCGGTCGCGCTCGCCGATTCCCTGAAGCGGTTCGTCGATCGACCGGAGGACCGCGTCTTCTTCGTGAACAGCGGGGCGGAGAGCGTGGAGGCGGCCATGAAGATCGCGCGGGCCGCGACCGGTCGGCCCGGCTTCGCCCACTGGTCGAACGCGTTCCACGGTCTGACCTTCGGAGCGCTGTCGATGAACGGCGCCGAGTGGCTTCGTCGTGGATTCGAGCCGCTGGTTCCCGGCTGTCGCGAAGTCCCCTTCGCCGATCCGGGCGCCCTTCGGGCGGCCCTCGCCGATGAGTCCGTCGCGGCCTTCTTCTTCGAGCCCGTCCAGGGCAAGGGCGTGGTCCAACACCCGCCCGGGGTGTTGCAGGAGGTCGCGGAGATCTGCCGCGCGACGGGGACGCTGCTCGTCGCCGACGAGGTCCAGACCGGGCTCGGACGAGCGGGTTCGGCGCTCGCTTCGCGGACGGACGGGGTCGAGCCCGATCTGATCTGCGTCTCGAAGGGCCTTTCGGCCGGCGCAATCCCCCTCGGCGCAGTCCTCGGTTCGGCCGCGATCTTCGATCGCGTGTTCGACTCGGTGGAGCGTTCGGTGGTCCATAGTTCGACCTTTCGCGAGAACCCGCTGGCGATGACCAACGGCCTCGCGGTGCTCCACGTCCTTCGAGACGAAGGAATCGTCGAGCGGTCCGCGCGGATGGGGGCGGCGCTGGTCGCCGGACTCCGCGGCGTCGCGGCGACGGTTCCGGGGATCCGGGAGGTGCGGGGGCGCGGTCTCATGATCGGCGTCGAACTCGATCCGCCGGCACTGGCGATCGACATGCCGGGGCTCGCGAATCGGACTTTGACCCTCGTGGCCCAGGCCCTGGTCATGCGACTCCTCCAACGACACCGCCTGTTGACCCAGTCCACGAGCAAGAGCAGCGGCGTGATCAAGCTGGTACCTCCGCTCGTCATTTCCGATGAGGATGTCGACTGGATCGTCGAGGCGTTCCGTGAATCGTTGCAGGAACTGGCGAGAGGCAGGGGGGCGGCGGTTCGGGGCGTGCTCGGAATGCTCCAGCGGGCCCCCGGGGTGGTGCTCCGCGAATCCATGCAGTGATTCATCGCGTGGAGGACGTGCGACACTGGTCAGCGGCGGGGATCTGTGGCAGACTTGGAAAGGTCCACGTCGTCGTCCCGGCGCTCCGATCGTCGCTCGAATCCGATTTCATCCGAGGTACGTCCCATGTCGCATCGCTTCCGACCCGTCGCACGGCTCGGCGCCTGCCTGCTGGCGCTTTCGATGTTCCTGTCCATCGGCGATCCCGCCTCGGCCGGATCTTCCGGCGCCGACCGGACGGCCGACCGGCACGTCGCCGACGCTCGAAAGCGGACGCTCGCCGCGTGTCGTGAACGAGGCATCGAGCTGCCGTCGGACTTCATCGCGTGGATCGACGGGGATCCGACGCTCAAGGCGTCGGTCTACGGTTGTCGCGCGGATCCGCTTCCCGTGTTGCTGGCTCTGCGCTCCCTGGAGATCGACCTGGGGAAGTCGGTCGTCCGGGAGGAGCACACCCAGCTCGCCGTGGCCTTCGCGATCGCGGGTTCCTACGCATCCTCCGATCGTGAGGCATCGGGCTGGAACGACGGCGACACCGGGATCCCCGGCGACGATCTCCCCGACGTCACCCCGCGTCCGGCGCTCGTGCTCGAATGTCCCGGTGATCCCCGGATCCCGGTGGACACCGCGGATCCCGGGCGTGACCTCGACGTCTTCGATCATGTGATCAACTTCCTCGAGGACCACCCCCCGATCGAGGTGGAGGTCGAGGTCAGGGAACTTCCGCCGCTCGAGTACGACGATCGTGGAATCGCAAAACCGCGCGGCAAGCCCGTCAAGGTCCGCAGGACGGTGGAGCGAGGACTCGTCGGCGCCGACGTCATCGCATCGGCCGCGCTGCAGGCGGAGTTCAACGCCTACCTCGCGGCCAACGGGCATCCCGAAGTCGTCCTCGAATGCGGCGACCGGGTCGTCCATCGAGCGTCGACCGCGGCGGTTCGCGACAAGGCGCTTCGGACCTCGATCAAGGCGGCGCACGATCTCTTCCACGACGCGTACCGTGCGAAGGGCCGCATGCCACGGGAACGGGACGCGTCACCGACCCCGAGCGAATCGATGGCGTGGTTCATCCGGAATCATCGTCACGATTTCTCGGGAACGGACCGGGTCTGGCCGCGATTTCCGATCGACGCACCGTGGCCGGTCCTGATGATGCTCGCCGCGGACGACCAGCCGCTCCGGGAGCGGGAGGACATCTGGATCAAGTACCGGGACGACGGCGAGTTCAGGACCTACGGCGAGTACATCGGCGGGATCGCCCAGCAGTTCGACATGCAGTCGGCCCGGCGGATCGCGCCGTTGCCCTTCAGCTACGGATCGATCCAGATGATGTGGAAGGACGGAGGGGTCTGCGGCACCATGGGGAACATCGGAGCCCGGACCCATCGGATCTGCGGCGTTCCCGCA
>NZFT01000094.1 GCA_002690755.1 Phycisphaerae bacterium | reverse complement strand
CCTACCTCGTGACCGATCTCGGTGGTGGTGCGGACACCCCGATGGGCGTGATCACCGGCGACTTCGTCTTCGTGGGGGATCTCGGTCGGCCTGACCTGCTCGAGTCGGCCGCGGGGATCGACGGGATGATGGAGCCGTCGGCGCGGACGCTCGCGGCCAGCGCCCGCGGCTTCCTCCGCTTCGACGACCACCTCCAGGTCTGGCCGGCCCACGGCTCCGGCAGCGCCTGCGGGAAGGCGCTGGGAGCGGTCCCCCAGTCGACGGTCGGTTACGAACGGCGGTTCAACCACGCCCTCTCGCTGGCGGGCGACGAGCAGGCGTTCGTCGACCACATCCTCGCGGGACAGCCGGAGCCGCCCGCCTACTTCGCCCGCATGAAGGCGTGGAATCGCGACGGGGTTCCGGTGCTCGATGCGATGCCGACGCCCGAGACCGCCACCGCGGCGGATCTGGCCGGTCGGCTCGACGGCGTTCGCGTCGTCGATGTCCGGGACTGGGCGCGGTTCCGGGAAGGTCATCTTCCCGGTGCGATCTGGACGAAGCTCGGCATCAACTTCCTGATGACCGTGGGGTCGTACGTCGAGCCCGGGGAGCGGATCGGACTGATCGCGCCCGCCGCGGAGTTCGACCGCTTGGTCCGGGCCCTGGTGCGGATCGGCCTCGACGACGTCGCGTGGATCGCGACGCCGGAGACGCTCGATGCCTGTCGCAGGAATGGTGGAACGCTCGACACGGCACCGGAGATCGACGCCGACGCGCTCCGCGGGCTGCTCGAAGGCGGAAGCCCGCCCCGGGTGCTCGACGTCCGTCGCGCGGTCGAATGGAACGACGGTCATCTCGAGCATGCGGTCAACGTCGCGCACACCCGGTTGATTCCGAGGCTCGCGGAAGTCCCCGCGGGGGAGACGTTCTACGTGCACTGTGCCGGCGGCGTTCGCAGCGCGATGGCGGTCTCGGAACTCCGGCGTCGCGGGGTCGACGCGGTGAACGTCGCGGGCGGCTGGGCGGCGATGCGAAAGGCCGGCTGCGGGGGCGTCGCGTGCGGTTGATCGCCGCGTCGTCGACCGCCGGCCCGCGCGACCGTCGCGGAGCGGGAGCGTGATCGCGGTCCTGGGTGGAATCATGATCGGGCTCTGTCTGGGCCTGCTCGGATCGGGTGGCTCGATTCTCACGGTGCCGTTGCTCGTCTACCTGCTCGACCACGATCCGAAGGTGGCGATCGCGGAAAGCCTCGCGATCGTGGGCGGCATCGCTCTGCTCGCATCGATCCGACCGATGCTCAAGCGTGACGTCGACTGGACGAGCGTGCTGCTCTTCGGCGTTCCGGGCGTGGTGGGCACGGTCGCGGGGGTCTGGTCCTCCCAGTGGATCAGCGGCCTTGTCCAGTTGATGGTCTTCGGCGGCGTGATGCTCGTCGCCGCGGTCATGATGCTCCGCGGCCGACGGGGGGACGAATCGGAAGTCGTGCCCGCCGGTCGGACCCGGCGTGATCGCCTGATCCTCGTCATTGAAGGCTTCCTGGTGGGCGCGCTGACCGGAATCGTCGGGGTCGGGGGTGGCTTCCTGATCGTGCCGGCCCTGGTCCTGCTCGGACGGCTCCCCATGCGAATCGCGGTCGGCACCAGCCTGCTGATCATCGCGGTGAAGAGCGGTGCGGGATTCGGGAAGTCGATCGGCCAGTTCGAAGGCGGCGTGGGCGCCATGGACCTGCAGACCATCGGCGTCTTCATCCTGCTGGGTGGCGTGGGGAGTCTGTTGGGCGACGAGATCGGCGGCCGGATTCCCCAGCGGCGACTGAAGCAGGTCTTCGCGGTCTTTCTGCTGATGATGAGCGGCTTCATGCTCCTTCGCGGGGGAACGGGCCTGCTCGCGACCGACGATCTGGTCTCCGGTCGAGCGCCGATCGTCGAGAGCACCGATTCGGAATGACCGCCTGCCTGACCCGAAGGGCAAGAAAATCCCACGCCCGGGGTCGCCGGCGTGGGATCTTCAAATGACGGTTCGAACGGGATCTCGTTCGGATCCTCGGTCGCTCAGTCCTTCTTCTCGTGGTGACCACCGAACTCGAACCGCTGGGCGGACATCACCTGGTTGGCGAAGTCCGCTTCGCCGCGTGAGCTGAACCGGGAGAAGAGCGCGGCGGCGAGCACCGGCGCCGGAATCGACTCGTCGATCGCGGCCTGGAGCGTCCATCGGCCTTCACCCGAGTCGGAGACCCGTCCGCTGAACTCCTCGAGTCCGGGGCTCTTGGCGAGGGCGGAGGCCGTCAGGTCGAGCAGCCACGATCCGATGACGCTGCCTCGACGCCAGACTTCGGCGACCTCCTTCAGATCGAGGTCGTACATGTAGGCCTCCGGGTCGCGAAGCGGCGTGGTCTCGGCGTCGGTGTCCCGCTGATGCTTGCCGGCGTCGGCGTGCTTCAGGATGTTGAAGCCTTCCGCGTAGGCGGCCATGATGCCGTACTCGATGCCGTTGTGGACCATCTTGACGAAGTGACCAGCGCCGTTGGGACCGCAATGCAGCCAACCGTCCTCCGCGGTGGTCTCGTGCCCCTTGCGTGCTTCGGTGAGTGGTGCCGTCGCGACCCCGGGGGCGAGCGAGGCGAAGGCGGGGGAGACGTGCTTCACCGCCGCCTCGGGGCCGCCGATCATCTGGCAGTAGCCGCGTTCCAGGCCCCAGACACCGCCGGAGACGCCGACGTCGATGTAGTCGATGCCCTTTTCGGCGAGGTGCTTCGAACGCCGGATGTCGTCGTGATAGGAACTGTTCCCGCCGTCGACGAGGATGTCGCCCTTTTCGAGGTGGGGCGAGAGCTTCTCGATCATGCCGTCGACGAAGGCGACGGGAAGCATCATCCACGTGGTCCGCGGCTTCTCGAGCTTGGAGACGAAGTCCTCGATGCTGGTCGCGCCGATCGCGCCGTCCGCCTCCAGGGCCTTCACCGCGTCCGCGTTCACGTCGTAGACGACGCAGCGGATGCCGTCCTTCATCATGCGGCGGACCATGCCGGCCCCCATGCGGCCGAGACCGATCATCCCGAGTTGAAGATCGCTGGACATGTCGAAGTTCCTTCGAAGAGGTTTCTGGAAGAGGAGCGAGCGGAGTATAGGGTCAGGACGCCGAAAGCCCGGCGTCGGCGAGCCGGCGTCGATGAAGATCGACGACCTGATCGGCGAGCCAGCCGGCGAAGGCCGGTTTCGAGACCGTCGGAGGTCCGGGGCGGGTCGCCGTGCCGTCGGGCATCAGCAGGGTGCCATCGATCCCGTCGGCCTCCATCGTCTCGAGTGGATTCGCGACGATCCCGTGAAGGTCCTTCGCCGCGAGCTTGCGGCGGGCCGCGGCCTCGAGCCCCTCGGCGGGTTCGAGGGCGAATCCGATCCGGGTGCCGGGATGATCGATCGCGGCGAGCCCGACCAGGAGATCGGGCACCGGTTCGAGTTCGATCGCGGGCGGGCCGTCGCTTCGTCGAATCTTGCGCGGCGCCCCCGCGCCGCGGATCGGTCGGAAGTCCGCGACCGCGGCCGCCATGATCAGGATGTCGTGCCCGGGCCAGTGGCGAGCCAGAAGTTCCTCGAGTTCCGCCGCGGTCTGGAACCGGAGGTCCGTCTGGTGCGGACCCGGAGCGGGATCCGCGGTGGCGGGGCCTCGAAGCAGGGTGGTTCGGTGCCCCCGGGCCACCAGGGCATCGGCGATCGCCACCCCCAGTCGTCCCGAGGACCGGTTGCCCAGAAACCGGACCTCATCGACGGGTTCCCAGGTGGGACCGGCCGTGAGGAGGAATCGGAGCGGGTTTCCGGAGGAAGATGTCGGTGGTGGGCTGCTCACGAGCGATCACGGTGGTCGTATTGCAGTCGAGGGATTGCACCGCCATACTAGAGGACTCTGCGGGCGTCGCCGGCCTCCATCCCGATTCGGGGGGGACCGCCGGACCATTCAGGCGAGGCGTCGCAGTGTCCGACACGCCATCCGGCGTGCATTTCAGTGAACAGATCCTCACCGTCGCCTCGTGCCACGGTCGGAACGACCCAAGATCGGAGCCAGCGTTTTGGCCAGGAAGGTTCGCAAGAAACTCGGAGAGATCCTCGTCGGCGACGGCGTCGTCGAAGAATCCGCGATCGCCACCTGTGAGACGGAAGCTCGCGAAAGCGGGAAGCGGCTCGGCGAGGTGCTGGTCGAGAAGGGCTTCGCCACGGAAATCCAGGTCGGTTCGGGGCTGGCCCGGCAGGCCGGGATGGACTTCGTGGACCTCGGTACCGCCGAAGGCTCCGGACTGGTCGATCTCTCGCTGGTCGACGAGGAGATCGTGCGGAAGCACTGCGTCATTCCGCTGTCCTCGGACAGCGGCAGGCTCCGGTTGCTCGTTCATGATCCCATGGATCTGGAGATGCTCGACCTCCTCCGATTCCGACTTCCCCAGGAATTCGATCTCGTCGTCGGGGTGAAGTCCCAGATGATGGACTGGATCGGCGAAGGCGGGGCGGCGACCGTCGGCGGTGGTGGCGGCGAAGCGGGACCGGATTCGATCGACGTCACCGTCGACAAGTCCGTGGACAGCTCGGTCGACAGTTCCATCGACAGTTCCATCGACGTCGATGCCGGCGACTCCAAGATCGTCCGGCTGGTGAACGAGCTGATCGTCGAGGCGGTCCGCGGCCGCGCGAGCGACATCCACGTCGAACCTCGTGACGACCGTGTCGAACTTCGCTACCGGATCGACGGGGTGTGTCACGTCCGGCAGAGCCTCCCGAAGCGGAACCAGTCGGCGATCCTCGCGCGACTGAAGCTGATGTCGGGGGTGAACATCTCCGAGCGCCGGATCCCGCAGGACGGCCGAATCAAGCTGCCCATCGACGGCGCCCAGGTCGACTTCCGGGTCTCGACCTGTCCTGCGTATCACGGCGAAAGCGTGGTCCTTCGAGTGCTGCGCCCGGATTCGGTGCAGATCGGACTGCCGAGCCTCGGTTTCGAGCCGGACAACCTCGAGCTCTTCAACAAGATCATCCGTCGTCCGAACGGCATCTTCCTCGTGACGGGGCCGACGGGGTCGGGCAAGACGACGACCCTCTATTCGGCGCTCAACGTCCTCAACGAGCCCAACCGGAAGATCATCACCGCCGAAGATCCGGTGGAATACAACTTCAACGGCATCAACCAGGTGCAGGTCCGAGAGTCGATCGGTCTCACCTTCCCCCTGATCCTCAAGGCGATGCTCCGGCAGGCGCCGAACGTGGTCCTGGTCGGTGAGATTCGAGACCGTGAAGTGGGGGACATCGCGATCCAGGCGGCCCTCACGGGTCACCTCGTGTTCTCGACCCTCCATACCAACGACGCGCCGAGCGCGATCACCCGTCTCGTCGACATGGGGATCAAGCCGTTCCTCGTCGCGAGTTCGATCCAGGCGATCATGGCCCAGCGGCTCATCCGGGTGCTCTGCCCGAAGTGCAAGCGGCTCGATCCCAACCCCGATCGGAAACTGCTCTCGCTGGTGAACATCAGCGAGGAGGAGATCGCCGGTGGAGAGATCCACGAGGCGGTCGGCTGCGCCGCCTGCAACGGCAACGGCTACCGCGGTCGCATGGCGATCTTCGAGATGATGGTGATGAACGCCGAAGTGCGGGAACTCGCCTTCGAGCGGGCGTCGATCTCGAAGATCCGGGAAGCGGCCATCCGGGGTGGCATGCGAAGCCTGCTCGGCGACGGCAAGTTGAAGATTCTCCGCGGCATCACCACACCGGTGGAAGTCGCTCGTTTCGCGCAGATCGAAGGCTTCGATCCTTCGGAGATCGGCGCCGCCTGATTCGGGACGGGCCCGCTCCGGCCCGCCTTTCCTCTCGTTCCTTCGCGGTCGTCCGGTCCAGCCGACGTCCGCCCCATCAACGGTTTTTCGACCCATGTCCACGCTTCAGATCGACCGACTCCTCGACACCGTCGTCAAGCAGAACTGCTCGGACCTCCACCTCACGGTGGGTCGTGCCCCGACGGTTCGTCTCAACGGAACGCTGCGGGACCTCAAGACCAAGACCCTGGATTCCGAAGACATGGTCTCGTTGATGAAGTCCATCACCCCCGAGCAGAACCAGCAGGAGCTGCAGGAGGTCGGCTCGACGGACTTCGGAATGGCCTACGGCGACAAGGCTCGATTCCGCGTCGCGGTGTTCCGCCAGCGTGGAAACGTCGCGATGGTCCTCCGGCTGATTCCCAACAAGCTGCTGACCTTCGAGGAGATCGGGCTGCCGCCGATCTGCAAGGAACTGATCCGTCGTCCCCGAGGGCTTTTCATCGTGACCGGTCCGACCGGTTCGGGAAAGACCACCTCGCTCGCCACCATGTTGGACTACATCAACGACAACATGGACCGGCACATGATCACGACCGAGGATCCGATCGAGTACTACCACTACCACAAGAAGTCGATCGTCAACCAGCGGGAGCTCGGGAGCGACGTGCCGTCCTTCTCCGAGTCGCTCCGACGGTCGCTGCGACAGGATCCGGACGTCATCCTCGTCGGCGAAATGCGAGACCTCGAGACGATGGAGGCCGCGATCGCCGCGGCGGAGACGGGTCACCTCGTGTTCGCCACGCTCCATACCACCGGGGCGTCCGGCACCATCAACCGAATCATCGATGCGTTCCCGGTCGACCAGCAGGCCCAGGTCCGCGTCCAGCTTTCGGTCGCCCTGATCGCGGTCCTGAGCCAACAGCTCCTCGCCCGCTCCGATAAGCCGGGACGAGTCGCCGCCTACGAGTTCCTGGTGGTGACGCCTGCGATCTCCAACCTGATCCGCGAGAACAAGACGTTCCGAATCGATTCGGCGATCCAGACCGGAAAGAAGTTCGGCATGCAGTTGCTCGACGATCACCTTTGGTCGCTGTATTCCAAGGGCATGATCTCCGCCGAGGAAATGATCGACAAGGGCAAGGACGCGGGCGACCTGACCCAGAAGGTTCACCGTGCCGGTGGGCTCGTCGGCCGAAGCGAATTGGACGAATCTACGGACACGGAATCGGCTGGAAAGGCCTCCTGAGCGGCCCTGATGTCGGATAACGAGGAATAAGCCTCGATTTGAATCGTTTATTGCGACATTTCATTTTCGCTTGTCGCACGCCTCTTGGTATGCGAGAACGCAGAAACCCTTTGTGGTCCAGTGCGTAGTATGGTGATGACGGAGTTCCGCACTCACTTCCTGGTCCGATCCGGATCGAGTGGGTTGCGAAGCTCGGCCACTGGAAAGCATCTCCGGTTCGACCGGCCGCTTTCCTCGACCCCGGCGTTCGGGGTCGCCATTCAGAAACGGATGGTCGTCAGCGCTCTGGATTGGAACCGGTGAGCAGCCGGTTCCACGGATCCCGGAAACAGCATCGTTCAGGTCCCCCCCGGATCGGACCGGTCACACCCCGCAGGAGCGTCGACGAGCATGGCCAAGGTCAGCACCAATGAGTTGAAAGGGCGCAAGTTCGGTCGCGTCCTCGTGAAGCTCGGGAAGGTCACCCGGGAGCAGGTCCACGAGGCCTTGAAGGCTCAGCAGGCCCAGGCCGGTCGCAAGGTCGGCGAGATCCTCGTCGATCTCGGGTACATCACCGACGAAGACATCCGGGCCGCGCTCGCCGGTCAGGCCGGGATCGAGCAGGTCATCCTGCGGGACCGCGAGATCTCCGACGAGACCTTCGCCGCGATTCCCGCGACCACCGCCACGACCTATCAGATCGTGCCGATCAAGTTCGATCCGGTCAAGAACGCCATCGCGGTCGCGGTCAAGAGCCCCGACAACTTCGCAGCCGTCGACGACCTGCGGAATCTCCTCGGATTCAAGCGGGTCAAGCCCGTGCTCGCCGCCGCCGAGGAGATCGATCAGATCCTCCAGGAGCGGTACGCCGCGAAGGGCAGCGGATTCAGCGAGATCTACGCCGAGGCCGGCGACTCCGCCGCGATCGCCTCCCTCGAGGGCCGGGGCGACTCGCTCGACCTCGACATGCTCGAGGAGGCCTCCGGCGACAACGCGATCGTCCGTCTGGTGCAGGAGACGCTGCTCATCGCGATCCGCGACAAGGCGTCGGACATCCACTTCGAGCCGTTCGAGGATGAATTCAAGATCCGCTACCGGATCGACGGCGTGCTCTACGAGATGTCGCCTCCCGACAAGCGGCTCGCCCTTCCGATCGTCAGCCGCATCAAGGTCATGTCGAAGCTCGACATCGCCGAACGGCGACTTCCGCAGGACGGCCGGATCGAGATGTCGCTGCCCGGGACCGGGGCGCCGATCGACCTTCGAGTCGCGGTGCTCCCGACGATGTTCGGCGAGTCGGTGGTGCTTCGAGTGCTCGACCGGTCGAACGTCCAGCTGAGCCTCGATCGCGTCGGACTTCGTGACGACGACCTCGAGCGGGTGCGGGGTCTGATCAACAAGCCCAACGGCATCGTGCTGGTCACGGGGCCGACCGGTTCCGGCAAGACCACCACGCTCTACGCGGCGCTCACCGAACTCAACACCCCGGACCGGAAGATCCTCACCGCGGAGGATCCCGTCGAATACGACATCGACGGGCTCATCCAGTGTCAGGTGAACGTCGATCAGGAACTGACGTTCAGCAAGTTGCTCCGCTCCTTCCTCCGGCAGGACCCGGACACCATCCTGGTGGGCGAGATCCGCGACCTCGAGACGGCGCAGATCGCCATTCAGGCGTCGCTCACGGGTCACCTCGTGTTCTCGACGCTGCACACCAACGACGCCCCCAGTTCGATCCTCCGACTCATCGACCTCGGGGTCGAGAGCTTCCTGCTCACCGCGACGCTGGAGGCGATCGTGGCCCAGCGTCTGATCAGGAAGATCTGCGAGAAGTGCAAGGAGGAGTTCGTGCCCACCGAGGAGCAGCTGATGGAGCTCTCGCTCCTGCCGGCCGACGTCGAGGGCCGCACGTTCTTCCGCGGCCGCGGCTGCGGCAACTGCATGAAGACGGGCTACAAGGGCCGGATGGCGATCTTCGAGATCATGACCCTCGACGACGCCCTCCGCGAGATGATCATGTCGCAGGCCTCCACCGCGGTGCTCCGCGACGAGTCGCGACGGCGGGGGATGCGGACCCTTCGCGAGTCGGGCCTGCTGGCGATCTACGAGGGCCAGAGCACGATCGAGGAAGTCGTCCGCGAGACCATCGCGGAAGAATGAGCAAGCATCACGGTTCCGGCGGCCGCGGGGTCGTCGGCGTCGAATGAACGCGGGCGTCTCGGACGACCTGCATCAAACTAGAGGATCAGGAAGACCAGACCATGCCGACCTTCCAGTACGAAGCAGTCAACGCCGCGGGCAAGGAGCAGAAGGGGGTCATCGAGGCCTCCGACAACGCCGACGCCCAGTCGCAGCTCAAGGCCCAGGGTTACTTCCCGACGCTCGTCGAGGAGGCCAAGGTCAAGGGCCGTCGGAAGAAGTCCGGCAAGGAGGTCGCGAAGAACAAGAAGAAGAAGGGTGGCGGCTTCTCGATCTCGATCGGCAAGGTGAACCTGAAGAAGATGACGACGTTCACGCGTCAGCTCTCGACGCTTCAGGACGCGGGTCTTCCGCTGCTCCGATCGGTGCAGATCCTCGAGTCGCAGCAGCGGCCGGGCAAGCTGAAGTCGATCCTCGGCGACGTCGCCGAGGACGTCGAGGCGGGTTCCGCCCTCTCCGACGCGATGGCCAAGCATCCCAAGGCCTTCGACCGTCTCTACTCCAAGATGGTCGCGGCCGGCGAGGTCGGCGGCGTGCTCGACATCATTCTCCAGCGGCTCGCCGACTTCATGGAGAAGGGTGAGCGGCTCCGTCGTCGGATCAAGGGTGCGTTGATCTATCCCGCGGTGGTCATCACCATCGCGGTGCTGATCGTGACCGGCATCATGTACTTCGTGATCCCGAAGTTCCAGGAGATCTTCAACGACTTCGACGTCGAACTCCCGGGCCTGACCCTCTGGCTCGTGAAGGCCTCGAAGTGGGTCGCGGGCCAGGGCAGCGAGGACCAGGCGGTGCCGGGGGCGGTGTGGATCCTTCTCACGCCGTTCCTCATATTCGGTCTCTACAAACTGGTTCGGGTGACCGGGCCGGGCAAGGCGATCACCGACGTGGTGTTCGCGCGGCTGCCGGTGATCGGCCAGTTGATACGCAAGACCGCGATCGCGCGGTTCACGCGGACCCTCGGCACGCTGATCAGTGCCGGCGTGCCGATTCTGGAGGCGATCCTGATCACCCGGGACACCTCGGGCAACTACATCTACGAGAAAGCGCTGACCAGCGTCCACGACTCCATCCGGGACGGCGAGACCTTCGCCGGTCCGCTTCGCGAGGCGAAGGTCTGCGATCCGATCGTGGTGAACATGATCGACGTGGGCGAGGAGACCGGCGACCTCGACATCATGTTGATGAAGATCGCGGACAACTACGACGAAGAGGTCGACGTCGCGGTCGCATCGCTGCTCTCGCTGCTCGAACCGTTCATGGTGGTGATTCTCGGCGGCATCGTCGGCACCATCGTGCTCGCCCTCTTCCTTCCGCTCGTGAAGATGATCGAATCCGTCTCACAGGCGAAGTGACCACGACCACGCCACGTCCGTCCGTCCCGGGTCCGTCCCGGGGCGGGCGTACGCCGGGAAACGCATCCATGCTCCAACGGACCGACCAGTTCGCCCGATCGAACCGACCCGGCTTCGGAATCTCCGCCGCCGCGGGTCGTGGATTCACGGTGATCGAGATGCTCGTGACGCTCGCGATGATCATCGTGCTCGTCGGCATCCTCGTGGTCGCGCTCTCGCAGGCCTCGGGCACCGCCCAGAAGGCGCAGACCGCCTTCCTCATGAACTCGATGTCCGCGGGACTCGCGCAGTTCAAGGGCGACCACGGGTACGTGCCGCCGGTGCTCGGCGACGGGGCCGCGTTCGGCGGCGGTGGCACGCCGGAGAACCAGCCCGGCTGGTCGCGGGACGCGATCCTGCCCCCGAACTGGGGCTCGAATCCCTCGCCCGGCGAGGTCGCCGACTACCAGAGCTGGTTCTCGCTCACCTCGCCCGCCGAGTATCTCCTCGGCTACGGAAACCGGAGTGGTGACGGGTACGGGATCGTGACCAACGATGCGAATCCCTTCCCCGACATCGTCCCCGGCAACATCGAATCGCCGACCCTCGGCTTCCGATCGCCCGGCTTCGACGGCGCGTGGAACTCGATCTTCAATCCCCGCCGCGGCTTCGAAGGCTTCTCCGGAAGCTTCGCCGCCCGGAACCCCGGCGGATTCGTGACCGACGGCACCTCGTTCCCGCCGAACATCAACGACAACGGCGTGAAGATCCGGGGTCGGATCTACGGTCCGTACCTCGAGATCAAGGACGAGAACAGTCTCGGCGGACTGCGCCCGGACGGAACGATCGCCCGTCCCGAGGACCCCGACTACGTGGATCGCCCGAAGGTGATCCTCGACTACTGGGGCACGCCGATCCGCTACTACCGCCGCCCGTATTCCGGTGGCGATCCGCGGGCGGACGCGGTCGAGTCGTTCGATCTCGGTGACCTCTTCGCCATGCGGCCGTGGAACATCGAGACCGGGGTCGAGTCCAACGGCGTCGCGGACGCCGAAGGCGACCGCTCGACGACGCCCCAGCTCAAGAGCGCCGAGTTCGGTCTGTTGAGCGCCGGCCCCAACCGTCGGATCGACTCCACGCGTCGATTCGACACCGACGAATTGAACCGGGACAACATCCAGGAGATCGGACCGTGATCCAGTCGACCAGCATCCACGCCCGCTCCGCGGTCCGTCGCCGCGGCGGTTTCAGCCTCATCGAACTCGTGGTGGTGGTGGGCATCATCATCACCCTGATCTCCCTCGTCCTCGCGGTGAGCACCCTGCTGATCCAGGCCAACGAGTCCCGGCAGCTCGAAGCGGCGTTCGCGACGCTCGACTCCGCGGTGCAGGAGTACGAGCAGGTGGTCGGTCGGCCGCTCACCTATCAGGACCAGACCGAGCAGACCGTTCGTGGATCGTTCGACATTCCGTACGACATCGACTTCAACATCAACGCGCTCGAAGGCTTCTACGGGGCGAGTGGCGCCGGCGAGGCGTGCATCTGCGCCGCGACCGGCGATTCGCACGGCTGGGAGAAGTCGATCGTGCGGCTTTTCCAGCTGATGGCCCGAACCGAGTCCGCCGAGGAGATCATCGCGAAGCTCGATCCGTCGCTTTTCCTCCCGGTCCGACTCGCGAACGGACTGCCGCTTCCCAACAACCAGACTTTGACGACCCTCGTCGATCCCTGGGGTGCGACGGTGGCGATCGTGATGCCCGGTCGGAAGTGGCGGGACAGCGATCAGGGGAACCTTCCGCTCGACGCGGACGGGACCATCCGGACCTCGCTCGAATCGAAGATCGGCGTGTGTCGCAACGGGAAGCCGCTCTTCGTGAGCGCCGGTCCCGACGGCGACATCGGTTGCCTCGCCTGCGCCGGTGGGACCTCGCCTCGGTTCGAGGCGACGCTCGACAACGTCTACTCCTACACCCCGGAGAACCAGTGATGCACGTCATCGACCGTCGATTCCAGGGTCGGGATGCCGAGGCGCGGCGCGGCTTCACCATCATCGAGCTGCTGGTGGTGATGGGGATTCTCATCCTGCTCGCGGTCCTCACCGGGATCAGCGTCCGGCAGGTGAGCCAGGGCGCCCGGCTGAGCAGTGGTTCGAATCAGGTCATCGCGGCCCTCGGCGCGGCCCGCGCCTACGCGATCCAGAACAACAAGACGGTCATGCTGACCTTCGTGGTCAGCGTGGATCCCAACCGGGTCTCCGAAGGCGAACAGGTCGAACTGGTGCTCGCGGAGGCGACCGGTCAGATCTCGACCCGCTACAACCAGCAGTGGTACGACGAGCGATACGTTCCGGTCCCCGGGCTGCCCGCGGTGGAACTTCCCCGCGGCATCAAGGTCGCGGGTCCGCTCAACACCAATTACGTCGGTGGCGGTTCGGCCGGCACGCCCGACGACGAGCTCTGGGTCTCGCAGCCCGGTGGATCCTGGCGGGCCGCGGGCGGCAACGTGTTCACCCAGGAGATCGGACGGCAGATCGGGGTCATCTTCGGCCCCGACGGCACCCTGATCACCCGCAACGTGATGGGTGCGGGCGGTTCCGGGGCGGTGGTCTGGCCGTACCTCGACTTCGATCGCAACGGGATTCCCGAGATCATCAACCCCTACGGCTACGGCGGCATCCTGCAGTACGTCGCCTACGACGCGGTGGGCGACGAGTGCGACGTGCACCCGGTGCAGTGGCTCGCGGTGTACGACGACGACCAGCTTCGCAAGGCCCGCGACGACTCCAACTGGATCGGTGAGGGTGGCGAGGACCTGCGGAACAGCCTCATCTCCTACTGGGTCGAGGACTTCGGNATCCCGATCTACTTCAATCGCTACACCGGCGTCGCGGAGACCGTGAACCCATGANCNNCATGACCCACACGACCTCCGGGAACACGTCATCGCGTTCGACGGGCTCGCGNCCGGCNCGNCGCGGCTTCTCGCTGATCGAGCTGCTGCTCGCGATCTTCATCCTCGGCGTNGGCGTCATCTCGATCTCCGCGGTNTTCCCCGCNGGCATCNTCCAGCAGCGNCGCGCCCAGGACGACATCCTCGGNCCGGTGATCGCGGAGGCGGCGCTTTCGACNATCCGNTCGAAGGTCGGCCAGTCNGACTTCGGAACCTTCGAGGAGTTCGGCATCGGCAACCCCGCGGCCTTCACGCCGCTCGACCGCCCGTTCCCGAACACCTGGCTTCGCGACGGCGACCAGTACACGCAGGCGGGGGACTGGCCCTGGCTTCGGCCGTCGATGGCGGTGGTGCCCGACGGTCTGAACGCCGACGACCGGGACTACTTCGGCGACATCGATCTCTTCAGCGCCCGCTTCGCCCGAGGCTCGAACTTCGCCCCGGCCTATCCGTCGAACTCGAACCTCGATTGGGCGATCGGCAAGACCACCGAACTCAGCATCGCCGGCGGATTCCCGGTCTTCGGGGACTTCTTCGCCGACGGCGACACCGGCGCGTTCCTCTACGGCATTCCGTTCAATCGCTCGAAGTTCGACTTCTTCGGCTTCGGCGAGGATCCGCTGGTCACGGTCACCCAGGAGGAGCGCTTCTGGCCCGCCGGGACCGGCTACGAGACCGGCCGCGATCGACCGCAGTACGCGTGGGACTGCATGTTCCGACGCTTCCAGGGCCGTGTGCAGGTCGCGATCTTCGTCTACCGGGTGAACGTGGGCGGTGCCGCGGGCGGCTATGCGGTCGCCGGGGATGAAGGCAACGACGCCTACGACCGCGAGGCGACCCGGCCGTCGATGCCGGCTCGGGCCGACTTCCCGATGCCGGTCTCCGGCACCCTCTACCGAGCCCTCGATCCCTTCGGTGACGACCCGACGCCCACCGCCCCGCCCTCGCTCGACGACTTCGAGCGGGTCACGGTCAAGAACACCGGTGCCCAGTTCAACGAACCCGACCCCGCCCTCGACACGTACTTCGAAGGCTGGCAGGCGCCGGGCCAGTGGCTGCTCGATCCGTACGGCCGGATCCACCGGGTCGCCCAGGGCCGACGGAACAAGCGGCAGGGGCCGGTTCGACTGACCCGACCCATTCCGCGGCAGGCTCCGAGCACCTCGCTCTGGAATCCCGCCCTCGACGAGAGCGGTCCGATCAGCGACCCCGCGGTGATCCAGACCGCGACAGATCAGGTCCGTTCGCTCTGGTACGTGCCGCCCGTCGATCGACGCGGCATCACGCTCACGCCCGTCTACGTCTCGGTGAGGGATCTTTGATGACGAACCGACCCGTCCATTCCGACGCCGACGACCACCGCCGAGCCCGCGCGCTGCGCCGGGGCTTCACGCTGACCGAACTGCTGGTCGCGATCGTGGTGCTGCTGGTGATCATCCTCGCGGTGGGCCGGATCTTCGGCACCGCGAGCACCGTGGTGAAGAACGGTGAAGCGAACGCGGACATCCTGCAGGAGGCCGCCGCGGTCGAGCAGCTGATCCGCAACGACCTCGCCCGGATCTCCGACGAGGGGTTCATGATCATCCAGTGCATCGGGGTCCGGAACGACGTGAACACCGTCGTCAACGGCGGCCCGCTGCTCGATGCGACCAAGCCCGCCGGTCACATCTTCCGCGCCGACCAGCTCGCCTTCGTCGCCGACGATCTCGCGATCAGTCGGCAGACCCAGACCATGGGCGCCTTCGTCGAGAACGCGAACGGTTTCTACACCGGCGAGACCACGCCCACGCCGCAGTCGACCGCGAGCATCGTCTACTACGGCCACGGGGTGCAGTTCCCCTTCTTTCCGAAGAACCTCGGCGTGACCGCCGACGTCGATCCGTCCTACAACGTCCAGCCCTGGTTCCGACCTTCGCCCACCGACACCTCGGCCCGGGTCGAACTGCAGCGCTGGCCGCAGGGCACCCCGCTGCCGGGCCAGTACAACGGCTCGCAGCCCGACGCCACCGACTGGACCCTCGCCCGGCAGGAGACCCTGATGGCCGACGACGGCCAGGGCAACCTCCGGAACTTCCTGTCCTCGCCGGCGAACCGGAACTCGGCGGAGGCGATCTTCGACGACGCGATGGAAGCGTCGCGGGTCGACGTGGTCGGAACCGACATGGGTCGCCTCCGGGAGTCGATCCGGACCCTCGGTCCGGAGGGCGTGGTGAGCACGCTCCTGAACTACCGCCCGCGGGCGGAGAAGCGTCCACCCACCCTCGACAAGAGCGACGTTCTCCTGACCACCAGCGTCCTCGCCGGCAACTGCTCGAACTTCGTGATCGACTGGACCTGGTCGGACGGCGTCGGCCGCGAACTGGAACTCGACTTCGACCCGCAGAGCAACTTCGCGGGCATCCTCCGCGGCGTCTCGCACCGCGGCGGCTTCCGGCCGGGCGTCGGCAACGAACCGGCCGAGGTCGTGGAGGCGTCGCTGCCCCAGCCGTGGTTCGGCTTCGCGGACAACAGTTCGGACTCCGGCAATCCCAACCTCGACGTGACCTTCGCGTCCGCGTACCTCGGCGGTTCGTTCTACGACCGTGAGGTCCGGTTGCACGCACCCCTCGCCTACCACCCCGCGAATCAGATTCTCGGCGGGCAGCAGCCCCCGGGCTTCGACTTCTTCCCGGACTCGACCGTCGAGAGTTTCTTCCCCCAGGCGGTCTCCACCATCGAGGGGATCGGCGGGGCGGGCGGCTCGGTGGTCGACCAGCCGTTCGGAAGTTCGGTGCCGGTCTACCGCTACCGGGCGTTCTTCGGTCTGAACGGCAAGGAACCGTTCGTCCGCGACGGGTCCGGCCGGCCGCTCACCGCCGCCGCCGCCGGGGGCGATCCCTGGCCGGTCTACCGCACCGACTACACCCCGTGGCCGTCCGCCCTGCGGATCACCGCCACCTTCCACGACAACCGCGATGCGATCGAGGGCGGTCGACTCGTGCAGTTCACGATCCCGCTGCCGAAGCGGGTGCAGGACCTTCCGGAGGACTGATCCATGAACCACCGATCCGTGAACCGAACCGAACGAGACGCCCTCCGTCCCGCGCTCCGGCCCGACCGCCGGAATGATCGGGCCCGCCGCCGTGGCAACACGCTGGTGCTGGTCACCGCGATCCTCGTGCTGCTGGTGATCATCGCCACCGCCTACATCACCCGCGCCCAGGGTGGCCGCGTGATCGCCGCCGCCCAGCGCAAGGCGATCGATCGCGAAGACCGATCGCAGCTCGCGGTGGGGGTGGTGGCGAACGAGATCGCCTCGAACCTCTTCCCGAGGCTCGTCGACGCCGGCAACGACCCGATGATCTCGAGCGGCAGCGGCGTCGCGACCTCCAGCACGCCCCGGCTTTCGCGCCCGTTCTGGCTCGGCCAGAAGCTCGATCGCTACATGGTCGATCCGCAGACCTTCAACGGCGCTCCGATCGCGCCGTACAACTTCGCCCCGTACGAGACCAAGGCGTGGACCAACTGGCCGGACACCCAGGGCAATGCCGCGGTCTTCGGACCCGGCGCGCCAAACGGCACCGTCTATGACGCTCGCGGTCTGGTGATCGGCGACGCGAACCCGGTCGGCAACCCCGGCTTCGCCGACACCCGCTGGCTCCGATCGACCGAACCGCAGCGGGCCTACGACACCAACGGCTGGCTCGGCTTCGACAACCAGGTGAACGCCACCGGCTTCACCCACTTCAGCCACCTCTCGTGGCCCGCGACCGCGGAGAACGGCTGGCGGGTCTGCTTCGACATCACGAACGTCGCGTCGTTCAACGCCGATTCCGACCCCGCGAACCCGATCTTCCGGGCCGACGCCGGGTTCACGATCACCACCACCTCGTCGGACCTCGTCCGGCAGGGCATCACCGAATACGGACTGTTCGGCGAGCCGGTCGCGTTGCAGACACCCTACGAGCAGTGGCTGCCCGGTGTGACGCCCGGTCCCTACAACGGGACCACGGACTTCCTGTCCCGGCGCACCGACTGGTTCGGCCCGCCCGCCGACCACTTCGCCGCGGTGCTCGGGGACACCGCTCGCGGGCCGCTCCCGAACTTCATCCGTCTGAACGATCTCGGTCCGAAGCGGGAGGAGTTCGTCTTCGGTACCGATCGCAACGTGGTCGGTCGGACTCTCGCCGACGCCGACGGCGACGGCTTCACCGATTCCTTCTGGTTCCTGCTTCCCGGCACCAGCGAAGACGGCGTGCGACAGGTCGCCGCGGTCTCGATCGTCGACAACGCCTCGATGGTCGACGTCAACGTCGCCACCCGGTTCGACCGCTGGAGCACCGCGGGCCAGACGCCCGCC
>NZFT01000093.1 GCA_002690755.1 Phycisphaerae bacterium | reverse complement strand
CCTGCTTTCCATGCCTCGATCGTCGACGACTCGCGGACGCGGGAACACCAGCGGAACACCGCCACGGAGGCGACGGGTCCCCGCCAGCGTCCGGATGGTCACGCAGTCCATGAGTCCCTCGACACGGCAGGGATGGAGAATGTCCATCCGGTGGATGAGATCCGCCTTCAGACCCCACACGGATCGCGCGCCCTCGAAAAGCCGCTCGCGATCCGCCAGCGCCGGCGGTCGGTCCTCGGCCTCCTGAATCTCCAACACCATCGTCTCGAAGGCCTTCCGACTTCCGCAGTGCGCCGCGATGATCGCCTGCAACTTCGCGAAGGCGGTCTCGGTTCGCTTCACGTCGTCGGGATCCGCGCCGCGATCGGCAGCCGCGTCGAGAAAGATCCGCATTCCGGCCCCGCCGGGCACATGTCGTGCCGAATCGAACGGCCGGGCCGCTTCGGCGAGATGAGACATCTTCCAAGCGAGCTTCATGTCGATGCCGAGACCACGGGAAATGTCGATCGGCCGGGTCCCCCCCACCTGGCGACAGTCGCTGATCAGCCCCGCCAACGCACTTCGCAGGCCGGTCATCGCTTCCGCCGCTTCCTCCGCGAACCCAGATTTAGACTCCGATGGGTGCATCTCAGGCTCCTGTGGGGATGCAGGATACCGCCCGTGGACCATTGGAACAGGACACGCACCCTTCCAGATACCAGAGGGGCGTTCTGGTGGAATCCTGGAAATTTCCAGTTAGACTCGGTAGGTCCTTCATTGCCGGCGCTTTCTCGGATTTCTCGTGTTGCAGGCAAAACACTCCAACCAGGTTCGATCCTTCGCAGGCGCGACCACCGCACTCGCCATCGCCTCCTCCGTATCGGCGGTCGATCCCGAGATCATCGCCGGCCCGGTGGTGATACCCAGCAGCACGCACGAGTACTACCTCCTCTCNCCNTCGACGGNCGANGAGGCGNCTTCNGTCGCGGCGTCCCTCGGCGGNANACTGGTNGCNTTCGAGTCGTTCGCGGAGCAGGGCGCGGTGGTCGAAGCCCTCGCCATGTGGAATGGCACGCCTCGCTGGTGCTGGATCGGCCTCAGCGACCGAGAGACCGACGGCGACTGGCGTTGGGAGACCGGCGAGTTCCGGACGTTCGAATCATGGGGGACCTCGGATCCGGACCGCTTTCCGGAGCGGGACCAGGCCTACATGTCGCCGAGCGGGCTCTGGTTCCCCGGCGATGGATCCCTGGACAGGGCTGGCGAGAACCTGCTGCACTCGATCGTCGAGGTGGGCGACGTCGACTGCAACGGAAACTTCTTTCCGGACGACGCCGACATCCTCTTCGGTGACAGCCTCGACCTCGATGGGAACGGCGTGCCCGACGAATGCCAGTCCACGGACTGCGACGGCGACGGACGGGTGGACGGCGAGGACTTCGGCGCGTTCCTCGTCTCGTGGGGCGGATGCGTCTGAGCGACGGAAAAACCTTTCCCGGCTCGCGAGGCGTACCGATCAATCCACCGGTCGGAACATGATCTCCCGCACGTTCGCGACCGCGTCGCCGGGAATCGAAGTGGCACGCAGCACGACCTCGCTGGCCGCGTCGACTTCCGGCGCCGTGAAGTCCCCGAGCTCGCGGATCTCGAAGCGATCCCAGCCGAAGGTCGATGGAACCGGAATCCCGATCACCCGGCCGCCGCATTCGAGTTCGAGTCGACCGCCGGACGCCTCGTCCCGACAGGCGAAGTCGATCCGCACCTCGTAGCGTCGACCGGGTTCGAATCGAACCGACCACGCCGCCGACGCATCCGTCGAGGACCAGAATCCGAGGTTCTCACGTGGCGTGCCCGCCAGATCCGGATACTGCTCGACCCGGAGACCCGGCCCCTCGATCGAGGCNTCCCGNGGCAGCAGNCGAAGGACACCCTCGGCGTCCGGCCGGACCGACTGGTCGACCCGCGCCGCACCATCGAGTTCGAGCNTGATNACCGTCGCNTGCTCGAACGGNTGCAGCCCCGCGAGGTCGACNACNANCGCCCCACCGTCCTGCCGATCGAANNCGAGTTCCCGTCCCGNACGTCGNTCACCGAGCATGGTCGCCCGACGGACCGCGTTNTCGAGGCCGGGAACGACGAGGCGATCGTCCGCGGGCCAGTCGAAGACGTGCAGATAGAGAACATCNCCCTTCTGGGTCGCNCGTCCCCAGGGAAGCGACTTGAACGGGCTCCGGCGCGTGCCCTTGATCGCCTCGCCGTTGACCTCGAGCCAGTCGCCGATCGCCAGCAGGCGATCGACCATGATCAGCGGGATCCGACCATCGGCGGTCGGGCCCACGTCGAGCAGCAGGACGCCGCCCCGACTCACGAGATCGATCAGGCGCTGCACGCAGACCGTCCTCGAGTCGTAGATGTCGAAGGTCTCGGCGCGATTGAACGCGAAGGAGTGTCCGACGCCGCGGCACTCCTCGAACGGGCGATGCTTCCGCATTCCCTTGCCGCTCGAATTGCCGAGGCTGTCGTACTCGGTGGTCGTGTAATCACCGACCTGGCCACGAAGCCCGCGGCCCCAGCGATCGTTCACCACGATCTCCTCGGGATTCGCCGCGTGCTCGTAGATCCACTCGAGGATCTCGGTGCTGCGCCACATCTCGTCGGAGTGGTCCCACTCGCCGTCGGGCCAGAAGACCGCCGGCTGGTACTTCTCGATCAACTCCTTGATCTGCGGAATCATCACGCGATCGACGTACTCGCCCTTGTCCTCGCGATCGTAGAGCGGGTTCTCCCATTCCATGAACGAGTAGTACAACCCCGGCCTGACGCCTTCCGCCCGGCAGGCCTCGAAGAGGTCCGCCAGAAGATCTCGCTTCGGGCCGGTCTCCACCGAATTCCACGGGTACCCACGAACCTCGCTCGCGATCTCGCTGTCCCACAGGCAGAAACCATCGTGATGCTTGCTGGTGATCACGATGTACTCGGCGCCGGCCCGCTTGAAGATCCTCGCCCATTCCGCCGGATCGAACATCTCGGCCCGGAACATCGGTGCGAAGTCCCGGTAGAGGAAGTCCTCCCCGTAGTTCTCCGCGTGGAACCGCGTCACCTTGCCACCGTGCGAGTCGGTGTTCAGCCAGTGCTGGTACCACTCGCTGTAGGTGCTCGTGTCGCAGAAGCTCGGCACGGAATACACGCCCCAGTGGATGAAGATGCCGAACTTGCCGTCCTCGAACCACTCGGGCGTGGGATGGTTCTCCAGCGACTCCCAGGTCGAGTCGAAGGTCATCCGGGGCGGGTCGTCCGTCGGCGCCGGACATGCGGTCACCGCACCCAGCGAAACCGAGGCGAACAAGGCGAGAAGATCGATCATCNAGNGACTCCGGGAGTGTTCGGTCGCGAAAGGCCCATGCGTTCATCGGCGGCAGCGGCCCGGCGGATCGCCGAACCGGGATGCCGTGCGGCGGACGACCTTGCCAGGCCTTCGGGAACCGGGGTCCGCGATCGCTCGAGCCCGGTCTCCGTCGCAGGCGGCGCCAGCGCCGTGCTCGCGATTCGCGTGACGATGCATCCCCCTTCCGGCCGGTCCTCCACCGAGTAGTCCCGGCCTTCCTTCGCGGCGCCTTCGCTGGTCCGCATCTTGCGGGCGTGCTTCCGTCGGAACGCCTCCGCGGTGTGGTTCTCCAGCACGAGCGTTCCTCCCGCCTTCGAGAATCGAACCGTCGAATCGTTGATCGGATTCGCCGGGCCGGTGAGCGTCAAGGTGCCCCCGTCGATGATGACGTCGACACCCGTGACGAACTGGTGACGGATCTCGATCCCCGGGCCGACTTCGAGGATCGTCGCGGCCTTCGCCCGATCCTCCTCGACCTTCGGCGCACCCTCGTTCCAGCCGAAGTTCCAACCCGCGATCGGCGAGACGGTGTGCTGCGATCGCATGACTTCGAGCAGGCGGGCGGCGACCTCGGGATGCAGCGCGGCGACGTCGCTGGATTCGGCGGGATCGGCTTCAAGGTCGTAGAGCTCCACCGGAACGTCCGGGTCCCGGTGCACCCCGATTCGAACCGCCTTCCATCGGCCGCTTCGCACGGCCTGCTGCCCCCCACCGGCGTGATACTCCCAGTAGAGATGATCCCGATCGGCGACCTCCCCGCGGCCGAGAAGCGCGGGCGAAAGGTCGATGCCGTCGATCACCGCATCGGTCTCCGAATCGGTCATCCCGAGGATCGTCGGCATGAGATCCCAGTTCGCGTTCGGCGTGGCGTCGACCGACCCCGCCTCGATGCGGCCCGGCCAGGTCACGATGGTCGGCACCCGGATGCCGCCTTCGTAGAGATTGCACTTGTGGCCCCGAAGCCCGCCGGTGCCCTCGAAGAACGCGGGGTCGTAGCCCCCGATCCCGAAGGTCGACCCGTTGTCGCTGGTCAGGATGACCACCGTATCGTCGGCGATCCCCTTCCGCTCGAGTTCATCCATCATCATGCCGACGTTGCGGTCGAACCGGGTGATCATCGCGGCGTAGGTCGCCCGCGGCGTCGGGTTGGGGAGGTAACCCTTGCCACCCGGATAGGGGGTCTCCGGCCATCGCCCCGCGTACTGCTGCAACGAATCGTCCGGCACCTGCAGGGCGAGATGCGGAACCGGCGTCGCGTAGTAGAGGAAGAAGGGACTGCCGGCGTTGCGATCGATGAACCGGACCGCGCGATCGATCATGAGATCCGTCGAGTACTGCTTCCCCACGAGACCACGATCGTTTCCAGCGAGCATCAGCTTCGCATCGNCTTCGACGATGTAGGTCGGGTAGAAGTTGTGGGCGTTNCGCTGGCAGAGGTATCCGATGAANCCGTCGAAGCCGTGGTCCGTCGGCATGCTNCCGAGCTTCGGTCCGCCGAGCCCCCACTTGCCGGCCATGTACGTCGCNTAGCCNTGTCGCTTGAGTGCGGTGGCGATCGTCTCGGTCCCTGGCTCGAGGCCCCGCTGGCCTCCCCACCATCCCTGCGGCATCGGCGGCGCCGTCCAGCCCGAGATCTCCTCGGTCTCCGCCCGGCCCGGATCGTCGGTGAAGTTCGGCGTCTCACCGTTGTCGCGAATCTGCGCGGTGCCGGTGTGCCGGCCGGTGAGCAACGTGCAGCGACTCGGGGCACAGACCGTCGACCCCGAATACGCCGCGGTCAGGAGCATGCCGCGATCTCGAAGCCGGTCGATGTTGGGGGTCTCGATCCGTTCGCTGCCCGTGCACCCGAGTTCCGCCAGTCCGAGGTCGTCGGCCATGATCAGGATGACGTTCGGAGGTCGGTCGTCCACTTCGGCGGCGACCGCCACCGATTCACCGAATGTCGGCACGGCGAGCGAAATCAGGGCGGCGGCGAGAAAAAACGATCGTTGGACAGAAATCGTCATATCGGCAGCCTACCTTCGAAACGCGGTTCTGAGTTCCGAATCCATCCGAGGATCGGGAACCGATCGCTCATCGACCCGTCTTATTCCTGCCGGGACTTGGATTCCCCTCCGAAACAGCCAGAATGGAACACATGCTTCAACCCATCCTTCGGCTCACGTTCCTCTTCACCGCCTGCAGCGTCTTCCTTCTGGAAATGCCGACCACGCACGCTGCGCCCCCGGAGGGATTCACGCGGACCAGCATCCCCGGCGACTGGGAGGAGATCGTCGGCATCGTCCCGGTCGGCGACGGGCGGTTCGTCGCCTGGGAACGCGCCGGTCTGGTCTGGATGCTCGGGCCTGATCTCGCGATGAGCATGGAACCGATGATCGACCTCCGGGAAGAGGTCGGCGCCTGGCGTGACCACGGCCTGCTCGGACTCGCCCTCGATCCGGCGTTCCTCGACAACGGCCGCATCTACCTCATGTACGTGGTCGATCGCCATCACCTCCTGAACTTCGGAACCCCGAACTACGACCCGGATGTCGACGAATACTTCGCCGCGACGATCGGTCGGATCACGCGATACGAAGCCACCGAGGCGAGCGAGCGATCGACGATCGACCCCAAGTCACGTCGGTTGCTGTTGGGCGGCTCGATCACCGACGGTCTTCCGGTCCTGCATCAGTCCCACGCGGTCGGCAGCCTGATCTTCGGAACCGACGGCACCCTGATCGCGAGCATGGGCGACTCCGCGAGCTACTTCGGCGTCGACACCGGCGGCCAGGTGGAAGGCGGCTGGATCGACCAGGCGCTCGCCGACGGGATCATCACCCCCGATCAGGATCTCGGCGCGTTCCGTGCCCAGTACATCGACACGCTCTGCGGCAAGCTGCTCCGGCTCGATCCCGAGACGGGATTCGGCGTCCCGAGCAATCCGTGGTTCGACTCCAAGTCGCCACGAAGTCCGCGAAGCCGGGGCTGGAGCCTCGGGCTGCGGAATCCGTTTCGAATCTCGCTGGTTCCGGGGACCGGAAGCACCGATCCCGCGGATGGCGATCCCGGATCGATCGCGTACGGCGACGTCGGCGCCGGCTCCTACGAGGAGATCGGCGTGATCGACGGGCCCGCCCTCAACAACGGCTGGCCGCTCTACCAGGGCCATGACATCGACGCCGGCTACTGGATGACCGGTCGCATGCATCCCACGGCGGCGAATCCGCTGAGCGGCGACGACTGCCCCGTGGGATTCCGATTCCGCGACCTCCTGCTGCACGACACGCCGGACGACGAGCGACCTGCGAATCCCTGCGACCCTGCGTGGCGGTTCCCCGTCGCCTGGGAAGGGCCCACCTTCAAGAACGAGGTCACCGGGTTCACCGGCGAGGGATATCTCGACTTCGGGTTCTCGACCGGCGAGACCATCGACTTCGAGGTCGACTGTCCCGCGGACGGCGTTCGTTCCTTCCGGGTCCGATTCGCCAACGGCGGCGGGGACTCGCGGCCGATCGCGGTCGACGTGGACGGCGTCATGCTGACCACGCTCGACATCCCCCCGACCGGTGGCTGGGCGAACTGGCGGTCCGTCGAATTCTCCGCGGATCTCACCGCGGGCGACCACCTGATCACCCTCCGTACCATCATTCCCACCGGGCCCAACGTCGACCGACTCGACACCCCCGATCTTCCGTCGACCCCGATGACGGACCCGCCGACCTTCAGCCATCACCGCCCCCTGCTGGATGCCCAGCACGGTAGCGCGGGGACGCGGGCGGCGACCTTCGACGGAAACGCCCCGACCACCATTTCGGTGATCGACCCGGAGAGCCCCATCACCGGCGTGCCGTTCAACGCGAACTCAACCACCGGGGGCGTCCTGCAGGACGACCCGCGCTGGCCCGCCGAATGGCGTGGACTCTTCTTCGCGGACTACATCCATCGCTGGATCCGAGTCCTTGATTTCGACGCCGAGGGCCGCCCGACCTCGATCCGGATGTTCGACCAGTCCGCCGGCGCGATCGTGAGCATGACCGCCGACCCGGCGAGCGGTGACCTGATCGCGATCCGCTGGAGCGATCGACCCATTCGCTACACGCCGCCGGCGAATCCCTGCCCTGCCGATCTCAGCGGCGACGGGATCGTGAACGGCGGCGACATCGGCCTGCTTCTGGCGGCGTGGGGAACCACCAACGCCGACCTCGACGGCGACGGAACCACCGGCGGTGCCGATCTCGGCCTGATCCTCGCCGCCTGGGGACCCTGCCCGGGTTGATCGCGGGAAGCAGCCCGGCGGATGCCTCGACGAAGAGGATTTTCCGACCGACCGCTGGAATCCGCGGGCGTCGCGTGGGCCGAGGGTCGATACCACAACGGTCAAGTCACCACGTCGACCGGAGCCCCCATGCGCACGATCCGAATCCGATCCGTTCTCACGATGCTGCTGGTCACCCTGCTCCACCCCGCGGTGACCGCGAAGGCCGATCCGCCGTCGACCCGCAAGGGAATCATCGTGTGGGACAACACCGCGTTCGGGCTCGCCGCGGCGCCGCAGGCGAACAATGCATGGAAGGAGTTCAAGGACTTCATCGGCGATGCGTCCGCCGGCCTCGGCGGCACGATCTACAAGGACTGCAGTGACGGCTACTTCAAGCACTACGCTTCGGCGTTCACCGCGGCGGCGATCCACTTTGCAACCGCCAGCCCGCCGGTTCGCGTCTCACCCGGATTCTCGATGATCCACTGCGGTTCGGCGGACTGCGGCGTCGCCGACGCCCAGGCGATCGTCGATCATCTCGCGAACCTGGCCCCGGCCGACGCGGCGACACTCGCGACGAACCTCGGCGGTCACCTCGAGATGTGGCTCGACTTCGAGCCCTCGACGCCCGCGGACATGCCGACCTACTTCACGGCGCTCACCTCGATTCGAAACCTGGTCGACCAGTACAACGCCACCGAGACGACCGGCCTGAAGCTCCGACTCACCGCCTTCCTTCCGATGCGACTGCACGCCGGAACCGGAAGCGACGACTTTCACCTTTCGTGCCCGCTGCCCGGTGGCGGCACGCAGACCATGTTCGTCTCGGACTGCCTGCAGCAGTACTTCCTTGACGCGTCGATCCTGATGGCCTACCGGAACGTCGCCTGCTACGAGACGATCTGTGAACCCGTGGCCGACGCCACCATCTGCCTCCACTGCTGGAACCGGCAGGCCTCGGACATGCGGGACTGTTACGGGATGATCGCGTGGTCGACGATCTTCGCCGACGGCGCCGCGAGCGGCGCCGGCGACTTCTCCATCGCGATCGAGACCGATCCGACCGTCGCCAACGCCTACGAGATCTCCTTCGGCCAGCCGAACCTGAAGGGGAACATCACCTATCTCGACGCCCAGGTCGATCTCGGAATCTCGACGCTCGTCGCCGGCGGTCACGCCTCGACGCTGGCGGCGAATCCGATCGTGGTCCATGACTACAAGAATTTCTTCTGCTTCATGAACCGCCGGCTCCCCCTGGGATTCACCGGCGATTGTCCGGCCGGAACCGCCACGAACTGCGACCCGACCAGTCACTTCGCCCGCGAGGATCTCAACTACGACGGTGTGGTCAACCAAGCGGATCTCGAGCTCATCCAGACCGCGATGGGAAGCTGCACCGGGGACCTCGACGGCGACGGCACGGTCGACGGCGCCGACGTCGGTATCCTGATCGGCGCGTGGGGCGTTTGTCCCCGCTGATCAGGGAGCCCTCCGTTCATGCCGCAACATTCGATCGAACTGCTTCTGCTTCGCCATGCCAAGAGCTCGTGGGCGGACGAAGGCATGGCGGACCACGATCGCCCGCTCAACGCCCGAGGCATCGCCGCGGCGAGTCGCATGGGACGACTCTGCCGTGAACTGGACCGGGTCCCCGATCGGATCCTCACGTCCGACGCCTGCCGAACCCGCGAAACCGTGGCGGGCCTGACCGAAACCAGCGGCTTCGAGGGCTCGACCACCACCACTCGAATGCTCTACCTCGCGTCGCCGGAATCGATCCTCGAAACCGTACGCGAGCTCGGTGGCGACGCGCGGCGACTCCTCGTGGTCGCCCACAATCCCGGCATGGAAGGATTGATGAGCCGGCTTGCGTCGACCCCGATCCACTGCCCGACCGCGACGCTCTCGATCTTCCGGATCACCGAAGCCGGCACCATGACGTGGTCCGACTGGTCCGGCGAAGACGCCACCCACCTCGGGACGTGGCGTCCGAGGGAACTTCCGCCGCCGGCCGCGGACTGAAACGGCCGCGACGGTCCTTCGTCACGGCTCCGGCGAAGATGCCTTCGAAGCCGTTGGTCGCCAAGCGATCGCCGCCACGGTGGCCAGCGAAGCCACGAGACCCGCGAAGACGAAACCCCATCCGATGCCTCGGGCGATCTCGGTGCGGACGAATTCGACGCAGGCGTCGGGCGCCGACGCGATCAGGGTCGCGAGATCGCCGAGATCACCTCGGCCGGCCCGCGCCACCACGCCCGGGTCGACGCCGTCGCAGGCCGCGGCGGAATCGACGTCTCGTCGGCCCACATTCCCCACCATCGCGGTCATGAATGCGACCCCGAGCGTCGAACCGAACATCCGGAAGGTCTGCAGCACGCCCG
>NZFT01000133.1 GCA_002690755.1 Phycisphaerae bacterium | reverse complement strand
CGGGTGATGGCGGCCTCCGGCATAGTGCGCTCTGCCCTGTTGTTGGCCTCGAGACGCTTCCCGGGTGCGAGGTCGCTGGCGTCCGCGATCATCGCGAGAACGNCCGCTNCCTCGTCGTCCGCTCCCGTTGCGGCGACTCTCGTTGTTTGAGCGGGTGTCGGCTCGCTTGTGTTGGCGCGATGGGCGCCGAGCCTTCAGTTTGTCAGACTCCGTCCCCAGGAAAGCCGTGTGGGCGCTCTCCCAGTCGGTGATCTGAGACTTGATCTCCTTGATGGTGAAGGGATTCCCCAGGCGCTTGTTCTTGATGGCNCGNTTGGAGATCTTGTGGCGGATCTCCTNGTAGCGCTCAGCCAGTCCATGGTGGAAGCGGGTCTCGATGACGGCTTGGATCTTGTAGGCTGCAGACTGAGTGCACAGGATGGTGGTGTCGCCCTTGACGGTGAACACCCCCTCGAGGGCAGCGACGAACTCGTGGGGCTGTTTGAGCTCGCCTTCGGGGTCGTCATCACTGATGGCGCCCGCCTGGACTCGGCGGCGATGCAGTCGGTTGGTGAGCTTGACGTAGTGCTCCGCAGCGTTCTCAAGCCTGTGCCAGAAGTAGATGGCCTTCTCGGGCCAGCCCTCGTCGTCCTGGCAGATGTCGCCAATGGCACTGAGGGCATCGCGCTCCGGATCTTCACATTGCTCGTCGGCCCTGACGTCGAGCATCTCGACGATGGCGAGGCCGTCCAGGCTGTCGACCGCGGTGAGTAGGGCCCGATGCCTCTCTCCAAGGACGAGGGCCATGATGCGGGCGATGTATTGGTTGCACCAAGTGAAGAGGCGCTCCCGCAGTGTGGATTGGAGGAGTCGGAAATCCTTTGCGCTGCGGATGGTGCGGACGTAGTCGTCGAACTTCTTGGGGTCCGTCCCGAATCTGGTGCTCTTGCTGCGCAGACGGGCGCGCATTTCGTGGTAGGCCTTCTCGAGCTCGACGATCTTCACGAGGTTGTTCAGACGCTCCTGGGCGTCCTCGGTGTCGTCACGGCTGATGTCGAAGGCGTTGATGCCAGCGCTCTGGTCGCTGTCGTAGTCGTCGCCGTGATGGTCGGCGTCGTGGTGGTCATCTTCCCAGCTCCCGCCGCCGGCTTCCGGTGCCGAGGCGTTGTCGGGAGGGGGTGCAGCGGCAGAAGCTGCATCGGCTCCGGCGTCCTGCGCTGGATGGTCATGCGCAGGCTCTGTGGCGGGAGCGGCCCGTTCCTGATGCGGGTCTTGAGGAGGAGGTTGTGTCTCGGACTCCTTGGTCTCCGCAGTCTCGGATTGTCCTTCTGCGTTTGGTGGAGACGCAGCGCCGTCGCGCTGTTGTTGTTGATCTTGTTGGCGGTGGAGGCCATGTTCGGCTGCGCTGCGTGGAGCGCGCCTGCGCTGTCGTGGAAATCGAGAGCGACGCCTGCCTGGGGTAGCTAATCCCGGCGTGGCGGCGATGCTGAGTCGACGTGCTTCACGGATGCGTTCTTGAAAGTAGTTGAGGGCTTGCAGTTCGTGCTCCTCTTCGTCGTCGGAGTCGTGCACGGCCACCATGTCCCTGGTGATGGTGCCGTTCATGAGCGATCCGGTCATACCTTGCATGTCGAAGCGGAGCTGCAAGGCGTATCTGAGCTTCGGCCAGCCGGTTGGGCCACGATACTGCCCACGGTTGTACGTGTTGGCCATGTCGTTGAAGCTCTTCATGCTCCTCCTGTCCGAGGAGCGTGAGTCCATGTTCGCGGCGTTCAGAACGTAGTCAAACTTGTCCTGAGCCACCACTCTGTGATGTGTCCTGCGTTGAAGAACGGGGACGGATCTTCACCTTGCCCTGAAGTTGTTGCGCGAGCGTGGACTCTTGGCAGAGGAAGTGCGTGTAGATGTAGAAGACGGTTGAGGTCGAAAGCGCGCGACCCGGGTGACGCTGGGTCGCGGCGAGGATGAGAAAGTGAGGTAGTTTGGTTCCCCGCGGGGGATGTTTGAGAGAGACGAGTCCCGGTCTCGGTCGGGTGGAGTTGGTTGACTGATGAGTCGGTTTGTTTGTTTAGAGAAGTCTAAAAGTGGCCCCAGTTCGTTGCGCGAGGCANAATGTGCACAGGCGAGAAGATTCGCGGAGCGCCGAGGAGCGCCGCGCGTAAAGCGTACTACGGACTAAATCTTGGCGGGAATTCTAGTTCGCGAATTCCGCCTGCGCCTGGCAAATCCATGCCTCTTGCTAGAGCTGAGATCAGTGAAATGAAGTGTGATGATGAAGATGGCCCTCAGCACATGATGTAGAGCATCATGTAGGGCAGGAATCCCGGTGGAGCATGAAGTCCACCATGATTCTGGCAGCATGGCTGCTGTGGGAACTTGTGCAGTGGAGAGAGTGTGGTGAACTTGGTCTTCCAGAGCACCCCCTTGGACAGATGGCCTCAGTCTGCTCAGAGATGCAGATTATCTGGGGTCACCAGCTGGTGGCAGCTGTTGGTCCTCAGGAAGTCTCCAGGATGGCCTCCAGAGCACCCCCTTGGTCGCAGCTCGGTGAACGTGCGCTCGGTGATCGAACGCAGGTGTTGAGACGTGCAAGACCAGATTGGGCATGACTGGAGACGATCGTGTACGTCAGGCTCCCGGAAGCAGTTCGCGAACCAGGGAATCTCGATGACGGACGAAAGCTTCGATCTTGATCGGCTTGGTGAGGATATCNGACACGTTGTCGTCAGTGTGCACCTTGGCAACCCGGATGCGCCCGGCTTGAACTTGATCACGTACGTAGTGATAGCGAATCTCGATGTGCTTCATGCGCCGGTGGTCGCGGCCGGTGTTGACGGTGTTGCTGATGGCAGCGGTGCTGTCGCAGAACTGGGTGAGNGGCGTGGCTCCGGCCTTCTCCTGCTCGTTGGGGAAGTCGCGCAGGTAGTGCGCGGTGCGGAANTCGCCATTGCTCAGGTGCGAAGAGTGTTGCGCCGCGCGCAGCTGGCCAGCNGTGTAGCCAAGATCCTCGAGGAGGCGGATGCTCCAGATGCTCTCCTTGCACGCCTCGTTGGCCGCGATGTACTCGGCCTCGCAGCTCGATTGCGCCACGCACTGCTGTTTGGTGGAGGTCCAGTTGATCGGGCCGCCNAAGGTGAAGCTGACCCAGCCGGTCTGCGACTTGCGGTCGTCGATGTCACCTCCCCAGTCGGAGTCGTGGTACATGGTGAGCGGCACGTACTGCACGTGGTCTTTGTTGCTGATGTTGGCCTTCCCGTAGATGATGCCGTGGTCCCGGGTGCCCTTGAGGTACTTCAGGATGTTCATACCCCAGTTCCAGTGCTTGGGACCTGGATTGATCTGGAATCGTGCGAGCGTCACTACGGCCGCCGAGATGTCGGGGCGCGTGCAGCGCTGCAGATGCAGTAGCATTCCCACGAGCTTGCGCATCTCCTTGCCCTTCATGAAGACGTAGTCCTCCTTGGTTTTGGCTTCAAGGTCCTTGCTCAGCTTGAGGCCGGAGACGAATGGAGTGCGCCGTGGCTTGCAGTCGTACATGCGGAAGGCGTTGAGAATGTCGTCGACGTAGCGGGCCTGGCACAGCTTGATGGTGTTCTTCCCAACTCGCTCTACNGTGATGCCCAGGTACACGTCGTTGTCGTCTGATTGCGAGAGCACGGGCTGATCGCTGTTGGACGCGGCCTTGAGTCTGGCTTCCAGCTCGCCCTTGAACTTGTGATAAACCTCTTCGTTGTCATAGACGCAGCAGCAGTCGTCGACGTGCGTGTTGAGGCGGATGAAGCTGGTGGCGCGCTCGTGACCTGCGCTCGATGGTCCAGCGCCTGCCCAGCCCTTGTTGGGCGCCTTGCAGGGCTCCCCTTTGCTGTTGAAGTGGCCAANGTACATGCAGGGCTCCGAGGGGCATCGGGACATGCCCAGCTCGATGAGGATGCGGTTGAGGTCCTTGCCCCACGATCGGCCGGCTTGCTTGAGTCCGTAGATCGCCTTGTCGGCCTTCTGGTACCAGTCGCTTCGTTTGCCGCTNGGGTGATCAAATCCGTCGATGGGATGGAAGTAGACGTCCTCGAGAAGCTCAGAGCGGAGGTACGCGCTCCCGATGTCGAAGATGTCAATCTCGTGTCCGTGATGGGCTGCGACGGCCATGGAAGCGCGGAAGGCGGCCAACGTGGTGACGGGGGCGTGCGTCTCNGTNTAGTGGATGCCGTAGATCTCGCGGAAGCCTCTTGCGCAGAGGCGCGCCTTGAACTTGTCCACGTCTCCGTCGTTGTTGGGTTTCGCCTTGAATGCCCAGGTGTAGTCGATGGGCTTGACGTTGCGAGGNACTGAGTCCCGACGGACCCAGCTCAGCACATTGTGATCGTTGAGGTTGCCGATCTCCTTCTGAATGGCGCCAATCCACCATTTGCGGTAGTCGCTCCGCATGGCTTCCTTGTAGTTGCGCGGCTGCGGAATGTCACGCTGCTTGGTACCAGGAGGGAGGTCAGTGACGAGGTGAGCACGGCCCCCTGGGATGTTGCGGATCGCCTGCTCCACTTCGAGGCCAGCCGTCATCCATGCTCCCAGTCCTTGGCGGTAGAACTCGTCATCCACGCTCTCGTTCAGGGTGAGCGCGGCAACGTGATGNTTGACTGCGCTGCNCATGGCATCATGGCAGTCTTGGAGCAACGTGGGCTCCANCGCCACCTTNTCGTGTGGCACGGTGGAGTGGATGCGNTNGTGNNCGCGGTGGCACCCCCTCGGTNCTGGTCCATCGTCCTGCTTGCACTCTGCGCTGTCGGAGTACTCGTGGTCGGCGCTGCACGGTCCAGCGCTCGCTTCGGCGATGAGGCTGTTGACCTGCCCCTTCTCNGTGGGTATCCACAGGNTGGTGCCCTTCNTCANNCGNGCTTTCGTTNGGTGTGGNGTNGCGCGNGAANGCGGNATGTTCNTNNNGGCGAGCTCCTTGGCGTCGATCCCNAGTTGCCGNGCGATGCTNCGGTAAGATTCGCCCTTGGGCTTGATGACGCGGTACTGGCCGTTCCAGCCGTCGTTCTCGTCGATCTCCCTGTCGTGCAGGCTGTCGTCGGAGTCGACGTTNTCGGTGGCGGACTTGTCCTCCTCGATGGNGGACTTGTCCTCGGTCACTGCGGCTTCGATGGGGAGCGCGTCGTCGCCCTTGCNGCCGCTGTCGTCTTGGGCNGAGTCGCGACCGGCGTTCGATGGTCGAGCGCTCGTTNCCNCTTCCTCGGACGTCGTAGAGGGGTCGTCGGTGTCNGANTCGCCGTCAGCCGTGTCGTTTGAGTCNACGGCTGCGTCCTCCGGATGGCTAGCCCATGGCGGTGAGGTCGGGTCGAAAGGCTTTCCGCCGAAGAAGCCGTGAAGCTGTTGCAGGTACTCAACAGCGGACTGTTGATGCGGATGGCCATGATTGTTGATCAGGTCGCAGAGCACGAGCTGTGGAGATGGTGTCGGCAAGTGCTCGCTGAAGCGAACGCCGCTAGCCATGGAGACGCGGCGTGTGGCCGGATCGTACACCAGGTAAGATCGGATGTTGTTCTTGGGGACGCCGAGGTAGCGGACTTGGCGCCCTGCTGGGTCAGCGATCTTGTCCCGGTTTGTGCGCTCCTCTACCGGCATCCACGCCACGCAGTGGCAGCCGAAACGGCGGAGCCGGTGCACATCTGGCGGTTTGCCGTAGAAGAGCTGATGCGGTGAGGAGTTGTACTGTGGCGACTTGCACGGCATGTAGTTGAGAAGCGTGACAGCAAAGTCGACGGCGTANCACCACAGGTTCGCCGGTAGACCCGAGTGGATCATGATGACTCTGGATACGTTCTCCACCGCTTGGATGGCGCGCTCCACGAAGGCGTTGCTGTTGTGCTGGTTTGGGGTGGATCTGTCGTGTGCCACCATTCGACGTGTCATGGCGTCGCCGAATCCGTTGCTATTGAACATGCCATCGCCGTCGGTGCGCCACTTGCGGACCTTGATGNTGTGCCGGTAGGCCGCTGCAATGCTGTCCTTGGCCATGGTGGCGAGCTTGCGCTCTATCTCGATGATGACGCGGTAGATGTCGTCCTTCTTCTTCANGTGGCGGACGCCATAGAGGTGCGTCGCCTCGTCCACGTAGACGAAAGAGTACCGGTATCCGCGCTTGCTGACCATTTCCTCAGGTCGGACCATGATGTCGCCGTGAAGCACTCCGAGCAGCTCTTCTGTCTTCGTGTGGTTGGAGGCAGATGGTTCTGGTGCGCGAGTGATCTTGGCCAGGTCGCAGTGCGCGCAGTGGAAGCCNGACTTCATGGCGTTCTTCACTGCAGCGAGTGTGAGGCCGGTGCCGGTCTTCATTCCTTGCTTGAGTGCCTCNGCGAGGCGGGGCAGAGAGATGTGTCCCATGCGTTCGTGTACCAGGCGAACTAGATCTTGCTGCTTCATTGCGTTGGCGTGGTGTTCGCGCTCGTGGTAGTCGTCGCAATCGTGTTCTGGCTCGTAACCGTGCTCTGGCAGGCCCCCTCGCCGGGACACTGAGATGTCGGGGCTGGGCGGTGGACCGTCTACGTCTGCCAGCGACCTGAAGAGTGCCGGCGTATTCACGGTGTAGCAGCCAGTTTCCTTGTCGAGGTCGGCAACGGCGGTGCCGTAGTTCTCACAGATGTCGTCCAGNTCCCCCATTACGTCGTCGCGACGCACGTGGTAGATGGAGTCGCCACAAATGACGAAGGCGCTATCGGGGTAGTAGTGCAGTATGTGCTGTGGTGACACCAGCGANGTGGTCAGGCCCCGCAGCCGCATGCAGCGTGGGATGGGTCCCCAGCTCCCGCGTCGATCNACGGGTAGGTGTTCACCAGAGGCGGTGGACGCTGAGCGGTCATGGACGCGCCTGACATCCCTCATGCGGNAGCTGTCTGCCGCGTTGAGGTACGTGTGGGTGGCGCCGGTGTCGAACGTGGGCAGTCCGGGCCCGTGATGCTTGGTGAAGAGAGCGCGTCCAGGCACTCGCAGCGTGAGTTGAGCGGTGCCCGTGCGCCCAGGACCNGGCTCTTTGNTCGNGATCGGGCCGCCCTGCGCTGGATCATCCAGCGCTCGTCGCGGNNCTGGTTCTGGCNGTGCAGGTGGTTGCTCGTGACGGNGTTCCTGNTGCNGCNTCNNCTCGNCCGNTGTGNGGTANTCNTGTCCNTNNNGCCGCTGTAGCTTNNGCCGNNCTANNGNTNCTTNNCCCGAGCTTGGTGCCGCTGCCTTGCATTCCGCNGTTGAAGNTTGGTGAGGAGGNCGCGCCCAGGCNCCGCCGGCGTGAGCTGGNCGGCGTCCATGCNCGTGGNGTCAAGTTCCTCGAAGGCGACCGGGCCGACATGCGCTGGATCGTCCNGCGCATGTCGCGGNNTTGGTTCTGAGNCATGTANTTCCGCGACTGGTTCAAGCGGCACGCCCGAGGGCGTCCTCCCAGTTCTAACGGGTGGGGTCCATGCCTTCGCACAAGGCTCAGCAGAACGGCGGTCCAGCTGGTGATCAGTGGCCGCTTGAGTAGTCAGTTGGACGTCAGAGTCGTTGGATCCTTCGACGTCGTTGTTACCTCCCGAGGCGGGCAGCGCCGCGGTGGCTGACTCGATGCGCGTGCACTCGGGCGATGCCGGCGAGTGCTNGTTGCGCTGGTCCGTAAATGTTTTGAGATTGAGCTCGTCATGGGCCCTGCCGATGAGCTGGACCATGGTGTCGCGGTCGTCNNGCTTGCCGGTGGCTATCTCGAGGAGGCGAAGNTGCCATTGACGCCTCGCGTCNCGGCTCAGNGGAGGTTCGCCGTCTGCCCGCTTCAGTCCGAGCAATCGATCAGTCACATCACGTGGATCGTTGTGGCCTTCGGGCATCATCCCGTGTAGTGTAGCNGTGACTATCGGGAGGAGCAGCACCGCGGTGTTTGACTCGATGAACTGCCCGNAGTGGTCAGTGCCGTCCTGATGCCGCTGGCCAGGCATGTGCTTGATGGCCGTGGNGGCGGATGTCGACTTNTGCAGGTCGGAGGCAGCTGNCGNANNCTCGTCCTGCGCTGGATGGTCCAGCGCAGGTTCGGTCGGGTCGGGGTCCGCGTGGCGCGCGAGAGCGCTCGTGGTTGGACCTTCCATCTCCCATGGCAGTGGCTCGGCGTTGTCCCACGCTGGTGAATTGTACGGATCATGCACAGGGCCGGAGTCGTCGGGGGAGTCCGTGTCCCAGCCATTGGAGCTGACGTCCCAGTTGTCGTCAATCGCTTCCCCGTCCGTGTCGGGGGCGAGGTAGGTGTGGTCGCAGTGGACGCAACGGAGGACTCGCATGTGCCTGAGGCGTCGCTGTTGGTCCGTGCGGACGAGGCGTTCGTGTTTGGACTCGGATGCCTCCCTGCGCCGCTGCGCGCGGAAGAGTGCCTTCACTGAGTCGTCCCAAGCGGAGTCGCTGGAGTCTTCGGCTTCTCGCTGAGGAATTGGGTCGTCCCAGACGGAGTCACTGGAGTCATCGCCCTCACGCTTGTTCAAAATGAGGAGATGTGCGGATCCTTGATCGTTGTCCCAAGGAGGGGAAGATGGCGCGACGCCGTGTCCCTCTGGTCCTGGGACTTGATCGTGTTGCAGGAGGCGAGCGTGGCCGCCGCTGTCGGGTGCCGATGACCAGGGTGGCGGACCGGTCGCGTCCAGGTCTGATGCCGTGCGCCTCATGGAGACGTGATGCACGCGCCCTTGATCTCGGTGCCGAGGTCGTTGTGAACCGCGTGCGTTGTGGCTCGTGCGCCTGTCGCTGCGACCGCCTTGATCGTTTCCACGTTTGAGCCAGCGGGCGCGCGTGCCCCATTCCTTGCCTTCCTTGATGAGGTCTTGGATGAAGGCCGGGGCTTTCGAGTTGTTGCGGATTGCCCGGTAGAACTTTTTGTCCTCCATCGGGCATTGATAAGTGAGGTGCTCCGTGCTGCCGCAAGCCCAGCACTCGGGGTCGAAGTCGGAGTCCTCGTGGTGCTCGTTTTTCT
>NZFT01000092.1 GCA_002690755.1 Phycisphaerae bacterium | reverse complement strand
AGGTGAACGCGACCCCGACCGTGAAGGTGAACACGAATCCGGCCGGGAAAGGGACGGTCCGCGAGATCGACCGCCCAGGGGCAACGCGGAAACGTCGCCGCCTCGCACGCCGCCGCCAGTTCGCTCGACAGCGGCTCCTCGTCTNCGCACAGACACTGGATGTTCCAGAGATTGCTCGCCCCCATGTGCCCGGTGTCGGTCTGTTGGAAATCCGCACCGGCGAGGAACCCGAGACAACCGTCACCGGTGCTGTCGAGAAAACGGTCGCCCGCCACGCGGATGCGTCGACCGGTACGGACGTTCTGGCAGACCACCGATGCGATCCGCCCGTCCCGAAGCGTCGTCTCGTTCATTCGATGATCGAGGAAGAGCGTGAGCCCCGATTCACCACGGGCGACCGCGAGCTTCCGGGCATCGTCGAACACCATGGCCGATTGCGCGTTGCGGGAATCGGATCGACGGTCGGGAACGAGTTCCATCACCACGTCGCCAAGGCGCGGCCAGGGCAGCTGGTTCACGTGTCCTTCCGGCCAGACCCGCACCTCCGAACTCGAATTCCCGCCGAGCACCGGCCGGTCCTGGACCAACGCCACCGTCAGGCCGAGCCGCGCCGCGGTGACCGCGGCACTGGTCCCCGCCATGCCGCCCCCCACCACCACGAGATCGAAGTCGCCGGCGAACGCGGGTGTCTCCGGGAATCCAAGGGCCGCCCGTCGGAACGACGCCAGTTCATCCGGATCGTCCGGCGGGACGAAATCGACATCCGGGGCGAAGAGGATCGCATCGCAACGCCCTTCGAAGCCCGTCAGATCCTGGAGCCGGACTTCCGCGCGTGCCCCGAGTTCGACGACGCCGCCGTCCTGCCAGTGCCACGGATCGCCTTCCGTACCGAACGTCGTTCCGAGCGGTTCACCGTCGATCAGGAGCTTGAATCGTCCCGGTGCACCCGCGACCTTCCACGGCGCGACCCAGTCCCGGGTCCGGACCCAGACGCGATGCGGCCCCGGCACCGCCACCGCGACGGAAGTGACGGCATCGGCGACCGGGGTCCCCATGCCGTGGGCGAGCAGATACGGCGATCCCATCAGGTCCATGAACTGTTGGTCGAGCACCCAGCCGCCGAGATCCTCGAAGGCTTCGACCTCCAGAAGGATCACGTCGTCATCCGCCCTGGACGGCCCGACGATCGATCCCACCACCAGCAAGCCGATCAGCACCAGATCACGAAACGATCGTTTCATATGCGGCTCCAGATCCAACTCCGATGTTACGGGAGGGGCATGCCGATCGCGACCGCAGGACGCCGGACCGACCGCGAAACGGACGGATCACGACTCAAACTCCTCCATGGGGCCGTTGGAGCACGAAATCGAGAATCCGTTTCAGCGGTTAAGGAAATTTCTTTTGGGAACCGACGGATGCCAAATTCCATCGTCACAAAGGCTTAGATGCAAAGGCGCAAATGTCGCCATCGAATCCACCCGACTGATAATGAATCTGAAGATGCGGGAAAACCGATTTCTGTGGTAGATTCGTTTCATTCTCAACGGCCGCACTGCGCACAGACGTGGAACGGCTCTCACTCGAGCGGAGTCAAGGATATGCAGACCGCAATGGTCCTCGGAGACATGTCGAACACCTTCAAGGCGCTTCAGGCGGGCTTGACGGTCGAAGGCATCACGATGTATCTGTTCTGGCTTGGAATCGTCGGCATGGGGGCGGGAGCCGCCTACCTGTTCATGATGCAGGGTTCACTGACCAAGACCTACAAGAAGGTCGCGATCGTTGCCGGCATCATCTGCGCCGTCGCCTGCTTCCACTATTACCGGATGGCCGGCATCTACGTCGAAAGCCTCGCCCTGGCCATGACGCAGAACGAGGACGGAACCTGGACGATCGGCAAGCTCGCCGCTTTCCCGACCGCCTATCGGTACATCGACTGGCTCATCACCGTCCCCCTGATGGTGCTCGAGTTCCCGCTGCTGCTCAACCTCGGCAAGAAGGGCAAGCCCCTGTTCTGGGGACTGGGCGTCGTCTCGCTCTTCATGCTCATCTTCGCGTGGGTCGCCGAAACCAGCCCGCTCGGTGGTGGTAGCTGGTGGGGCTTCTACATCGTCAGCTGCCTCTGCTGGGTCGCCATGGTCGGAATGCTCTACGGGTCGGTCACCAAGGCCGCCGCGCATCTGCCCGCCGACTTCCAGGGTCACCTCGGGACGATGAAGGCGTTCATTCTCATCGGTTGGATCATCTACCCGATCGGATTCCTCCTCGCCCTCTCGGGCAACGAAAGCATCCGCGAGATCGCCTACAACGTCGCGGACGTGATCAACAAGGTCGGCTTCGGCATTGCCTGTGTGGCCGCCGCGAAGTGCCTCGGCGACGCCGAGGAACGCGGCGAACTGAAGTCCGCGGCCTGATCCATTGTTCATTCGGAGGCGATCATGAGCCCGATCGCACTTCATCCGAATCCCGATCTCCGGGACGACCTCGACCCGCCGGCGGATGCCTCGCATCCGCCGGCGGGCGTCGTCGTTTTCCAGGATCGAACGCTGCTGGTTCGTGGCATCCCGTGGGTGCTGCTCGCCGCTGCCGTGTTGCTCGGCATCACCGATCGAGGGCTCACGCAGCGTTGGGACACGTTCCCGTTCCTCATCTCCTTCCTCTTCTTCGGCATGCCGCACGGCGCGATGGACTGGGTCGTGGACGGCAGGCTTCGCGCCGACTTCGACCGCCGGATCACGCTCCCTCGTTTCAGCTGGTACCTGGCCTGGATGAGCGCCTCCGCCGCCCTGCTCTTCCTCATGCCGGTGGTCGCCGTGCTCGGCTTCTTCGTGCTCACCGTGATCCACTGGGGACTCGGTGATCTCGACGCCACCACAACGTCCCTTCCGACCCGGTGGGCTCGCGTGGCGGCGATCGCGGGCCGTGGCCTCCTCGTGCTCGGCGTCGCCTTCGCGGTCTCCCCCGCCGCCGCCTGGGCGCCCTTCGCCCTCCTCGTCGGCGAAGGACCTGGATCGTTCGATGCCGATGCGGGCGTCCGGATGGTGGGCATGGCCGCAGTGGTCGCCGGCGGAATCGCCGCGATCGCCTGGATGCTCCATCGGTGGAGACACGGCGAACACCGCGCCGCCCTCTATGACGCCGCGGAGACGACGCTGGTCGTCGCCGCGATCGGCCTCACCGACCCCTTGTTCGGAATCGGCGTGTATTTCCTGAGCACCCATTCGTTCCGACACGCCCTCCGACTCGCGTCGACCCCCGAGGTGCTTCCGGAAAACGCCAACGGCGGCTCGCTCCTTCGACGCCTGATCTGGGTGCACCTCCTGTCGCTGCCGCTCCTCGTTCCGACGCTCGTCATGCTGCTCGGCTGGTGCTGGATTCAATTCGGAAGTTTCGGCGTCGACGATCTCACCGCGACGATGCTCGGATTCTTCCTGATCACCACGCTTCCGCACCATCTCCTCGGCCGACGGCTTCCCCGAATCCGACGCGGCTGACGCATCGCGTGCGTTGCAACGCGGCCGCTGGCTCGCGGTGTCGATCAGGACCCCATCCATCTCGTTTCGCGCACCGATGCCCGCGACTTCGTTGTTGGCGGGCTGCCGGTCCGGCCGCCGCCGCGACGACCGCCGTGCACCGTGTCGTCATCAGTGAGACCGCGGTCGGGAAACGCCTCCGCTTCGGAGAGGCGAAGGCGATGATCACCATGCACTTCATCGAGGAGGCCCGGGGGCGAAACCTCGCTTCGCTTCAACCGCCGAGGCTCAGTCGCCGCGCTTCCAGCTCGCGCCGGTGGTGTCGTCCTGGCCGGGAAGCCCCGGCCGCCCTTGCCAATCCGGATTCCGGAATCGATACAGGATCAATGGCGCGAGGATGATCGCGGCGAAGGTGCCCAGCAACGCCACGGTGAACGTCGATCCGTCCATCGACATGTCCTTGGTGGCCGGTGGCCAGAACATGACGATGATTCCCGCGGTCGCCGTCAATCCACCGCCACCGGCGACGACCATCAGGCCGACGATCCCTCCCGAGATCATGAATGCCCGCGGCACGGATGGCTGCTTGAACCGAAGGACGATCACCGAGAGGAACATGAGGACGTACATGACCAGGTAGACCTGGGCCGAGGCGATCGTCAGGAAGTAGAAGATGCGGTTCAGATCGAAGAAGAGCATCAGCAGGCAGAGCAGCGACACCACGCACCCCTGAAGAAGCATCACGTTTCGCGGCGCACCGCCCGCCGTGGTTCGCTGGAAGACCGGCGGGATCAGACCATCTTCCGCCGCCACCCGGAGCGATTCCGTCGGTCCGATGACCCAGACCATGATGTGACCGATCATGCCTGCGAGCGCGAGCCCGGCGAGCACCGTCACCATCCAGCCCCAGCCGAGCGGACCGAGGACCTTCGAGAAGACCTGAAGCGTTCCCGCGGCAAGGTCGATCTCCTCGACCGGGACCAGTACCGCGACACTCAACGCCCCCAGCACGGAGATCGCCAGCACCAACACCCCCGAAAACAGCAGGGAACGCGGGATCGATCGCTGCGGATTCCGGACGTGCCGGAAGTGGACCGAATTCACTTCAAGCCCGGAGAGGAACGAGAAGATCGCGACCACGCCGACGACCTCGCCGATCGAATCGATCCGAGGCACCAGTCCCGACCATTCAAGGGCAATGGCCGATTCCCGACCTGATCCGAGCCACCAGCCGGCGAGTCCGATCGCGAGAAAGACCGGAAGCAGGGTGCCGAGATAGAGCAACGCGGTGGTCAACCATCCACTGATGCTCAGGCCCTTGAAGTTGATCAGGGTGGCGGCCCAGAAGATCCCAAGGCTGACCACCACCTTGAACCAACCGACGTCGTGCATCTCCGGATCGATCGCGTAGGAAAGCGAGACTGCACAGACCGCGAGCACCGTCGGATACCAGACGAGGATCTGGACCCACTGGCACCAGATNCCNANGAANGCCCANCGCTCCCCNAGNGCNTCGCGNATCCANCGNTAGACNCCACCGTCNTGNGGCCAGCCGACCCCCAGCTCCGCGGCGACGAGGCCCACCGGCAGAAAGAAACAGAGGGTGAAGAAGGCGTAATAGGCGACGAGCGGCAGTCCGAAGGAGCCGACCTCCGGGAGTCCCTCGAGCCCCACGACCACCGCCGCACTCATCATCGCGAGGACGAACAGCGAGATCGGGCGACGTTGCGGCGGTTCGGCGACGGCCATGGCCTTTGAAGGTATCCGATCGGTCCGATCCTCGGACGCCGGAGCCGCCGGTTGGTTCGGGGCGGGTTCGATCGGGACGATGGCGTCGCGTTCAGCCCCGCCGGCGAAGCCAACGGCGGAAACCCCACATCACCATCAGATGAAGCCAGGCCTGAGAACACATGTAGACCGGCCACGGAAGGCTCGGGGCGTAGTCCTGCAACGCCGTGAGCAGCACCCGGCGTTCCCTGACCCATCGGAATTCAAGGCGTGATCCCGGAGGCGAGATCCGCCGGACCAGCAGTCCCCGCGTGATGTGCATCGTCTCGATCTCGTCATCGCACGCCTCGGCCATGCGATTCAACTCGAGCATGAGCAGCAGCCCGAAGAGATGTACGGTGATGCGGTCCGCGGCACCCGCCTTCGAGACTTCGATGCGAATCCGCAGCAACGGACGAAACACCCTGCCAAGCCAGTCCCAGTAGGCCCGCATCGCCGTTTTCGGCGTGAGATCGTCCGGCATGTCCATTCGCTGGACGGAGCGGACGAGGCTTCGTTCGTGGATGACCTTTCGATCCCGGCTCCGGGTCGCCCGACGTGGATCGTCGGCATCACCGGCCTCCGCGAGGCACGCTCCCACCGACGCGTCGAAGCCCGCGAGTGAAGCCCGATCGAGGTGATCCAGAAGGCGATTGTCCCGGGCGATCGTCGGCGTCTTGAGGCTGGCGATCAACGGTATCACGAGGCTCGCGGGCTCCCCGCTGAAGAGCATGATCCAGAGCGTCGAGACCCGGGGCGAGGAGATCGGAACGGGCATGGTCAGGGGATTCCGGCCGAGGGCCGCGGCCGCCCGGTGAATCATCAGCCCGTAGGTCATCTCCTCCTCGATTCCGAGATCGAACTCCCCACACCATGCGGCGGGATCTTCGAGCACCGTCCCGAACGCGCGGACCACGTCTTCGATGGCGATCGGCTGGGTGGGCGTCGAGGTCCATCGGGGAAGCACCATCACCGGAAGCCGCCGGATCAGCCGGATCAACATCCGGAACGAAGAACCACCACTGCCGATCACCAGTCCGGCCCGCAGTTCGGTGATGGCCGCCCGACCGCTTCCGAGCACCGCCCCGACCTCCTGTCGAGAGACCAGATGGCGGGAGAGGATCGATTCGTCCTGATGAGCACCGAGTCCGCCGAGGAAGACGATGTGCGAGGTTGCCGCCGCGTCCATCGCCCGCCGCATGTTGTCGGCCAGTACGAGGTCCAACTCGTCGAACCGCGCCTGGGTCAACCTCGACTGGGGTGACATCGAGTGCACGAGGTAGATGACCACGTCGACGCCCTCGATCGCCGAAGCAATGGACGCCGTGTCGAACAGATCGCAATTCCGCCACTCGACCCCGTCCTCGTCGGTCGCGATGGAGGCGTCGCTCGAGGGTCGCCGGGTCAGCGCGATGAGGTCGAACCGGTCCGCCAGTCGTCGGCGGAGCGCCCGGCCGACGAATCCACTCGCCCCCGCGATCGCGATCCGGGGCCTTTTTGTCGTCTCGTCGGTCAAGGTCGCTCCAGATGCCGTTTCTTCGACGCCGCCAGCGAGCGGTCAGAAGGACGCTCCGGGGCTCCGGAGGCGAACTCGCTTCAAGCCGCAGACCGATCATCGAACGGGGTCAGCTGCACGGCCCCCACTGTGCCACGAGGGCGCCGATGTCCGAGCCACCGACCACGCCGTCTCCATCGAGATCGTACACCGGGTCGGTGGATCCCCATGCCCCGAGCAGCAGTCCGAGGTCCGCCGAACCCACGCCACCGTAGCAGTTGAAGTCCGCACGACAGTTCCCGCAGTAGGGATCGATGAGGTTCTCACCTTCGTCGAGGAAACTCTGCGGCGGCACCACGTCGCAGCATCCTGCGACTTCGCAGCCGACCAGGGCCGGGGCCGCGTCGACCTGGTTGTACATGCCCCGACCGTAGAGACCGACCGAGTTTCCGCTCCAGAAGCAGTCGCGGTAGATGGGGGATGCGTCGGTTCCGTTGAGGCAGCCGCCCCCGACGAGATCCGCGCGGTTGTCGATGAAGTCACAGTTCTCGAAGATCGGGTTGCTCTCGGCGCCGAAGATCCCGACGCCGCCACCGAAGACCGAGGCGATGTTTCCGATGAAGCGGACGCCCTGCAGGCTCGGGCTTGAATCCACGATCAAGAGACCGGCGCCGAGGTCGATGTCGCCGCCGATGACTTCGAGAGTCTCGATGCGGGTCGACCCCGTTTCGCCGGAAAGGCAGCTGAGAATCCCGGTGCCTCCGGCCCCGACCAGCCGGGCTGCGGGACGCCCCAGACGGTCCGATTCGCCCCGGAGGGTGATCGCACGACCTCGCAGCTGGATGACCGTCTCCACAAGGTGGTCACCGGCTTCGAGCACGATCTCGTCCCCGTCTGACACCACATCGTCGATCAGCGCCTGGATGCGGGAGGCGGGTCCGGGTTCCAACGTGAAGGTCTCCGCGGCGGCCTCTCCAAGCATCAAGCTGGAAACCAGGACGCTGATCATTGGCAGGGCGAAGGGGCGGCGACTCGCTCGGGAAAGGACGTTCATGAGACCTCCTTGGAACATGTTCCAACGGTAGTCGATTCGATTCGGCATGCACGCGGGATTCGCGGGACGCCACCGACCTTTGCACTGACCGATCTCCGACCACTTCTTCAACGATCGTTTGGTTCCGTTCCGGAGCGTTCGGTATCAGGCGCTCGTTCAGATCGCGACCGCGTCCAGCCGCTCGAGCGGTCCGGGAACCGCAACTTCCCCCATTCACAGCCGAAGGACCCGAAAGCCGGTCCGAGTCGACGGATTTGTGGATGAATTTCAATGATTCGGAGGTACGGTATTCTCGGGTCATCCGGGCCTTCCCTCCCGGTCGCCAGCCGTCCTTCCCCACGGCCGGGTCGATCGCAATCCATCGCTGAAAAAGGACTCCAGACATGTACATTCGCCCCATGCTCGCCGCCACGGCGCTGGTCACCGCCGGTGTCGCCTTCGCCGGAGACACTGAACCCGACACCTACTCCGGTGGTTACGCACTCGCCGTGCTCCCCGAGGAATTCGTGCTCGCCGGTGCGATCCCGCTCGGCGTCAATTTCGACTTTCCCGGCAATTCCGCGATCCCGGTCGTCAACGGTGGCCCCACCCCGGCACTGGATCCGACCACCTTCGGCGTCGTCGGATTCATGCAGGCGACATCCGAGGACAACGGCGACGGCACCTACTCGGTCGGATACGAAGCGTTCACCGCCGACGGATCCCCCTTCGTCACCGACGGAATGAACACGCTGGTCCCGACCGCCACCGGACTCCAGGAGGCGACGGACCTGGTCATCGATCTCGGCAACGGCTACGAGGATCCCAATTTCCCGATCAACGGCGTCGACGTCTGCGGCGACGAAGGCGATATCTTCATCGGTGTCGAGTACTACTTCGTTCGCGTGGACGGCACTGAGAACCGCGAATTCGGCGACACCACGGGCGACTACATCCGTCCCGAGGGATTCACCTTCGCCTGGGGCTACGACATCGCCGACGCGCGTACGTTCAACCGCGCCGGCTTTGTGGTGACCTTCGCGGCGGTCTCCTGCGGCGGGGACGGATGCTTCGGTGATCTCAACGAGGATCTCATCGTCGACTCCGCGGACATTGGACTTCTGCTTTCCGCCTGGGGCTCCTGCGGCAAGGCCGGACCGGGATGCTTCGCCGACCTGAACGAAAACGGCGTCGTCGACGGCACCGACATCGGCCTGATCCTCGGCGCCTGGGGTGTCTGCCCCTGAGGTCGGACAACCGTACGTACGATTTCAAGCCTCGAAGGCCCCGCTCCGGCGGGGCCTTCGTCGTTTTCGTCCGGGACCGCAACGGCGGTTGTGCTAGCCTCCAACCTCATGAGCAAGCCGAAAAGAAAGAAGAACAAGTCCGGCGGCGGCTACACCCCGCCCCCCACCGACCCCGCGGTCGAAGTCGCCGCGCTGCGAGAACTTCGGACGAGCCTGAGCGCCGAACGCGCCGGACCGGAATGGGGCGCGATCCAGAAGGCGATGCTCAAGGCCGGCATCGACTCCAGTCTGGTCGCGAGGGCGGTCGCGGGACGAAACCTCGAATTGATCGATCGCCTGATCGACCACCTCGAGGACCCGGAGTGCCCGGTGGAGCCGCCGCAACCGGAAGTCGAGCCGGGGCCCGAGATTCCGGAAGAGGTCCTTCGTGACGCAATGCGAGCCTTTCGCAAACGCGTGAAGCTCACCAGGCTCGATCACGAGTCGAAACTCGCGCGAAGCCCGTTGTCCAGCGGCAAGTCCGCCGACTTCGAAGCGATCCTGCCGCCGAACCAGTTCCCCTCGGAGGTCTGGTGGGCCCTTGCGGCCCGTGGCGACCTCGAGTCGACCGGCGGCGGCTTCTATCGGGTTCCGGTGCCGCGGCAGGAATTCTGATCGATCGGCGCCGGCACATCCCGGCCGGCGGGGACTTCAGTCAAGGGTCGACCAGCGTCACCGCGGGGCCGTCGACTGAAACGCCCCCGCGTGCGTCCGATCGACCACCGTCAGGAAGTCTCGGGCGGCATTTCGCGCAGGACGCGGAGCAGCAGGACGTCGACCCAGAAGGGCACGAGCGGGAAGATCGCGCCGACCAGTCCGAGCACGGTCAACCGACCGGTGAGCGGGATCAGCCACCTGCCGACGAGGAACATCGCCACCACCAGCAGGAAGAGCATGCCGTGGAGCGAGCCCACGACGGAGACCCACTCCGGCCGGCCCGCGTAGTACTTCATCGGCATCGCGA
>NZFT01000091.1 GCA_002690755.1 Phycisphaerae bacterium | reverse complement strand
GACGATCGGCGTCGCCTTCGTGCCCGGTTCCAGAATGAACTCGAAGGTGGCGAGTACTGCGGCCGTCTCGGCGTCGTACGACCAGGCCGCGCGGGCATCGATCACCCGGGCATCCGCGGCCGCGAGGAACATCGTCCGCGTCTCCGCCGTCGCATCAGGAAGGCAGGCCACCGCGAAGGTGTCGTTCGGCACGAGCAGATCGGTGATCAGGACGCCGTTGGTGTACTGCCAGGTCCGCCCCGGGGAGGCATAGGCGGCGTAGACGTCGCCCGCGATCCGGAAGCACGCCTCTCGCCCGGAGATCTCGATCAGCTCGAAGCCGAGCGAAGTCCTCGGGTCGATGACCGGTCGACCGCCATCGCTCTTCGCGTACACGAACGGCATGCCGTGTCCGAACGTCGCCTCGAGGGTGCGTCCACCACCGCTCCAGCGCGGAGTCACCGTCCAGTCGCCCACCGCGGCGACCGCGAAGTCGCCACCGGTCAGTCCGCCGGTGGTGATCCGCATCGGCGCGTTGTCGTAGCCGAAGGGGGTGGCGAAGGCGAAGGCGGTGTTGGTCGCCTCCGGCGGTCGACCGAGGAGGAGTCCGTCGGGCGATGCCTGCAAGGCGAGCGGCAGCGGGAACATCGGGTTGCCGTACGGATTGCCCGGATATCGCTCCCAGAAGATCGAGGAGCACCAGTCGGCGGTGGAGGCGTGACCTTCGAAGTCCGCGGTGACGTTCGGCACGACGGGCGCGCCGGTGTTGTCGCAGGGGACGCCGCGTCCCTCGGGCACCGAGGCGTACCAGCTCGCGGCGCCGTGCTCGACGATGTCCTGCCCGCCGGCGAGGTTCGCGATGGGCAGGAATCCGAATGCGATGGCGAGGGCCGCGGTGCGGGCGCGGCGATCGGGGCGGTTCGGCGAGGTCAGGGGTACTTCGGGCACGGGTCGAAACTCCGAGGTTCCGGGTCTTGGAATGGCGGCATCGAGGTGCGAAGACGCGGTCACCCTCGAAGTATTCACGATAGAAGGGCCGGTGCCGTCGGAAGTCCCGAAATCCCGCGATTCGAATCCAACATCACAGAGTCGGGAATCCGCGTCTTCGAACCCGCGCACGCGTTCGGAGGCACGGTTTCCCGATGTCGAGGGAGGGCCGGGGGGCGGATGATCCCGATCATCCCGATGATGTTGCTGACCCCGCCGGCTGACCGCATCGCGGGCGCGGTGCCGGGGTTCGCGTTCAGGGCGTCTCGGTCGAGGGTGGTTCGGGCAGCGCGTCCGCGATCGCGGCGCTTCGGCACTCCGCCTCCATGAAGACGCGTTTCACGTCGGGGTGTGCCGCCCGGATGTCGCGGGTGAGACGATCGATCGACTGCTCGACGTCGCCGGCCGGGAGTTCGTCCCGGAAGTCCACGCTCACGTTGAGGAGAACGAAGTTCGGTCCCATGTGCAGGGTCAGCACTTCGTTGACGCTGACGATCGCGTCGACCTCGGCGGCTCGCGTCCGCACGTCGGCGATGAGTTCCGGGTCGGCGGCTTCACCGATCAGGAGCGACTTCGTCCGCACCGCCATCCACACCGCGGTGAAGGCGAGGATGACGCCGATGCAGAGGGTGGCGATGCCGTCGAAGATCGGCATCTCGAGCCACTGGTTCAGGACCAGTCCGATGAAGGCGACGAACAGCCCGAGCATCGCGGCGGTGTCTTCGAAGAGCACCACGAAGGTGGTCGGATCCTTGGAGGCCTGCACCGCCGCGGGCAGGGACCGCGGCCCCTGGAACCGGCGGAACTCCTTGTAGGCGAGGTACCACGCCACGCCTTCGAACATCATCGCGAGGATGAGCACCACGTAGTTGACCATCGGGCTCGAGACGGGCTCCGGATGCATGACCCGGTGGAAGCCCTCGTAGAGCGCGATGCCGGCGCCGAGCGCGAAGATCAGGATCGCCACCACGAACGACCAGAAGTAGATCTCCTTGCCGTGGCCGAAGGGGTGGCGGGCGTCGGCGGGCGTCTTCGCCTTCTTGATTCCGAAGAGCAGGAGGCCCTGGTTGCCGGTGTCCACCAGCGAGTGGATGCCTTCGGCCATCATCGCGGACGAACCCGTGATGCCGGCGGCCACGAACTTCGTGATCGAGATCAGGGAATTGCCGATGAGGGCGGCGTAGATGATGGTCTTGTTGCCGGATGCCATGCGATCAGGGTACCGATCGGCGTCCGGCGTGTCAGGCGGACCGATTCAAGCCCCGAGCATCTTCGCGCCGACGCCGCCTTCGACGAACGCGTTCTCGAATTCGTCGTCCTTGACGCCGGCGGGAAGCGAGCCCTCCTCGGCCCAGACGTAGAGGACGGCCTTGAGCACCGCCCCGAGGGCGGCGAGAAAGGCGCCGTTCACGATCATCACCACGAGGAAGCCGCCGAAGAGACCCGCGGTCACCGCCGGACTCCCGTCGTGAATGAACTTGATGTCGAGGAACAGCATCACCAGGCAGCCGATCGCCAGCAGGCTGGAGATCATGAGGAGCGGCCCGCCGGCCCGCAGCCCGATCCGGAGGGTTCGCCAGTCGACGTCGGACTGCGGGCCTCGGGCCTTGTGGATGCAGTCGCCGATGGTCTTCTTCGAGCGACCGACCGCGGAGATCGGATTCACGCCGGTGGCCATGATCGAGGTGATCGAGAAGAACGTCAGGACCGACCAGGCGGCGCCGACCAGGATGGCGATGATCGGACCGGCGAAGCGGATCCGCTCGAGCATGCCGAGCACCACCCCGACCACCATGGTGACCGCCCACCATCCCAGCAGCTGGGGAAGTCGAAGGATCGCCTGGGCGTATCCGTAGACGAGTCCACGGCGGTCGTCCCGGGCGATCGCGAGCGCCGCCGCGTTGACCGCACCGATCGAGATCACGCCGATCAACGCGTTGGCCACGAAGAACAGCAGCAGGTAGCCGAAGTGGGTGTGTTCGAAGAGCGCTCCGAGCTCGCGCTGGACCTTCTGGTCCTGAGGCGTCTCCCTGGCCTGCTGGCTGTTCGACTCCCCGGCTTCAGCGAGCGCGGCCCCGCCGGCGTCACGCAGGGTGTCGCCGACCTGCATCGCGGACATGTCGAAGATCAGCGACCACATCGCCACCAGCAGGACGATCGCGGCGGCGATTCGAATGAACGGGTAGGCGAGCAGGGTGAAGTCGTCACGAACCATGTCCCAGACGAAGGTGGCACTCTTCCGGCGGACGCGCAGCGAGCTCGACATGATCGTCTCCGTGATTCGATGAATGAGGATTCGCGGTACTTGACGCCGCCCGGATGGACGTGCGTTTGGTCGGATAGTTCAGCGTCGAAACCAGCGATAGACCATCAGGAAGCCGCCGGCGAGAAAGACCCCGGCGCCCCCACCGGCGGCCATGCCGCACGCGACGATGCCGAAGTCCGGGAGCGGCAGGTTCCAGGTGTACGCCATTGGAATCCCGACGCTGACGCCGACGACGAACCCGCCGAGCGAGACGAGGTTGTCGAAGAGTCGACGTGAAGGCCCGGTGATGAGGTCGGTGACGCGGTCGTAGCGGCTCGACGTGGGTTCCGGTGGATCCCGCAGCGACGACGTATCGGTGGGCGGATTTTCGCGCGGTTCGGTCACGGTGGAATCCGGAATCGGTCGGGTGGCCGTGGCGTGGAAACCGCACGGTCTGGGATGTCATCCTATTCCATGTCCGCATCAGCGACATCGCCCCGGCGGCTGCCGGGGGCGATGTTCGATGGATCGAGGGGTCCTGGATTGCGGCGATCAGCTTTTCTTCTCGAGCACGGTTGGCGTGGCGCCGGCACCACCCTTGATGGGTGACCAGTGTGCCGAACGACGCTTCCATTGTCCGTCTTCCTTCACGTATACATGGGTGACTCGGGTCATGTAGTCGGTGACGGTGTCGGCCCCCTTGGCCTGGAGGGAGCCTTCCGCGTAGAAAGTCGCGACCGCGGCCTGACCCGGGACCAGCGAGATCACCTCGATGTCCTTGGGCGTGATGTTGTGGCTGGCGAGGGCGTGGACATGGCCTTCCTTCACGTGTTGGCGAAGCCCGCCACTGGACCAGAATTCGACGGATCCCTCGCTGGATAGCGCGACGGGCGCGAGTTCGTTCCTTCGATTCGACTCGGTGTGGTGGTCGAGGATCAGCGTCTTGATTTCGGCGGAGTCGGTGTCGGCGTCGACGCTGGTTCCGGAAATCGAGGATCCGGTGGCGATCGCGGAAAGCGCGGGACCGAGCATTGCGAGCGAAAGAAGTAGGACGACGGTCGGGGTGATGCGGTGGAGTGGCATGAACGGTTCCCATGAGGTCGTGAAAGGAAGTGACGGCAAGGAGATTCGCCGACGACGAAGCATCCTCCGCCGTCGGCGAGTCGGCGTCAATCCGACCCGCGTTGGTACCCGATGCCCGGATGAACGACATCGCCCCCGACGGCTGCCGGGGGCGATGTTCGATGGATCGAGGGTTCGAGTGTCGAACCGTCAGTTCTTCTTGTCGAGCACCGTCTGGGTGGTGCCGGCGCCGCCGATGATCGGCGACCAGTGGGCCGCCCGTCGCTTCCACGCATCGCCCTCCTTGGCGAAGACGACGGTCACGCGGGTCAGGTAGTTGCTCACCGGGGATCCGCCCTTCGCCTGCAGTGAGCCTTCCGCGTAGTAGGTCGCGACCGCTGCCTGTCCGGGCACGATCGATTCGATCTCGATGTCCTTGGCGATGATGTTCAGGTTGGTGTAGCTCGGAAGTTCGGCGCCGTTCTCCACGTGCTGCCGAAGCCCGCCGCTGGACCAGAACTCCACCGAGCCGTGCTTCGAGATGACGCCCTCGACCTGCCGGTTCTCCCGGTTCGATTGCGCCTGGTGGGCGAGGATCATCGCGGTGATCTCCGCGGCGTCCGCGTCGGCATCGAGCGCCGGGGTGCTGGTACCGGTGGCGATCGCGGAAAGCGCCGGCCCCAGCAGGGCGACCGACAGCAGGAGGACGGTGGTCTGGGTGAGACGATTGATGGTCATGGTCTTCTCCGGTGGATGCGTGTTTCTGGTGCCATCGATGAGGCTCATCGATCGGGGCGATCCTCGGTCACCGGGTGGTTGTGGTCAACCGTTTGGTGACGTCGTCGGTGGTTAAGATCGAAATCCGCAACGGGTGACCGACCCGGATTTCAATCGGGAGTTCTTCATGATGCGTGAACGATCAGGACGTCGGCTCGACGTCGCGGTGTGTGGATTGCTGGCGTCTGCCGCGACGTTTTCGAACTCGATGGCGGCCGTTGGCGGTGAAGACGATCCCCGGCCGGCCGGCACGGTCGAAACTCGCGCGGAACCGCCGAAGATCGAGAAGGCCTTCCGCGGCCTCCACGGTTACATCGGCAGTCACGCCGGCGCGAGCCCCGAGACCCACCGCTACGGCGCGGGGTTTCATGCGTCGGTCTGGTCGTTGATCGATCGGCCGATCCGGAACTTTCAGATCGGGCTGCCCTCGACCTGGATCACCCCCGACAACAGCGACAACCGTACCGAGCCGCTCTGCCCGCCGGGCACCATCGCCCGCGACAACTGGCCGGAGCGCGGACCGACCTACGGAAGCGTCTTCCAGACCATGGAGGGCGGGCTCGGCTACTGGGCGGGGAACCGGTTCCACTACGGTCCGCCGAAGTTCAGCCTGAACGCGACGCCGAACTGCTACAGCACCGAAGTCGCCTCGCCCGGCTGGCCGTTCTTCCACAGCAGCGAGCCGTTACCGGACGACATGCTGGGCATCGCCCAGGTGAGCAACCGACTGCTCATTCCGCCCGACGGCCTGACCTTCGCGGGGAACCCGATGGGCGAACTGCTCGGGTACGCGTGGATGGCGCTGCCGTTGACCGAACCACGGGACGATCCGCAGCCGACCGGTGACCAGAGCTGGACGATCTTCCTCGACGCCGCGAACTTCAAGGGGCCGCTCGCCTACTACCTGCCCGAATGCTGGAGTCGCATCTCCCGCGACTTCCCGTTCGACCACGGCCGCTGTCTCGACGCGCGTCCGGCCGCGGGCGGCACCGCGGGGTCGATGGAGATCAACACCGTGCCCGAGTTCCGGGTCACCACGGACGATGGTGAGACCTACGCGAAGATCCCGCAGTTGCAGTTCCCGGTCGACGACGAGGGACGCACTGTCCTGGTCCGTGACGTCACCATGTATTCGAAGGCGGCCTTGTACGACGACGTCCTGCGCTGGCGGAAGGGCGGCCCGGCACCGAGCGGCGCGTTCAAGACGACCGGCGCGATGAAGCCCGACGTCGGGACCCGACCGGTCACCTACCGCCAGGACGAGAAGAAGATCACCGGCGTCAATCGGCTGGCGACGCCGACGGTGTTTCCCGGCAACGTGTTCGGGCTGCAGTGGAACGATCCGACNGTGGTCAAGGACGGGGTGGCTTGCTTCCCGACCTACTTCCGCGACGCGGGCGAGACGCGGGCCCGCATCACCGAGGCGGACGTCCCCGCGGACACCGGTCTGGTCGGACAGGTCTTCCCGGGGCCGCGCCCGAAGCCCGATCCGTATTCCGCGGAACCGTTGAAGGGATCGTGGGCGTCGCCCGGCCCGAAGGCGGGGCCCTTCGAAACGGTGCTCGCCGACGGATCGACGGTGCGCTACCACTGGTATCGCTTCATCGACCAGCCTTGCTTCCAGCAGTTCGACTGGACGCCCACCCAGCGGAACGCGTTGCAGCGGATCATCGTGAAGATGCACCGGCACTGGAAGATCGACGACCAGTACCTCCCGGAACGAACCGGTGGCGAACTCGCGAGCTTCGACCCGGCGCTCTTCGTGACACCGCCGAAGGGCATGGAGCTGGGCCACGTCCCGATCGTGACCTGGCAGGGCATGAAGTGATGCTCGACGCCCCGCGTCGATGCTGGTGCGTTCGAGTGATCGAAGCGGGTAACCGGCGCCGATTCCCGTCGAGCGGGGCGGCTACCGGCTCTCTGCGGCCGGTGGTTCCGTGATTCCGGTTCCGACTCGTCTTTTCACCCCTTGTTACCGATGGTCGCGTGCTATTTTCAGGGATCCCGATCCTCCTTCGAGTCTCCCCATGCACGCCATCCAGACCTTGGTCTTCGCTTCGATTTCAATGCTCCTGATCACCGTTCCGGTTCGCGCGGAAGGCGGTGGTGATGCGCCGCGACGCGTACTCCTCTGCGCCGATGTCGCGATGGGGCTCGATTGCACGAACGTGTTCGACAGTCCCCCCTCGGCGNCCGACNCCCGGCATCGGATGCACGAGCCGTACCTGGCGATGCTGCTCAAGAGTTTCAACGACTCGGTCATTCGTGGCCAAGTGATCCCCGGAAAGCGGATCGAAGTCCACTGCACCTGGGCGGGGATCTGCGCCGAGGCGACCTCGGTGGGGCGGCATCGGTCCGAGGGGGTCGGATGCAGCAGCATCTGGGAGACGCTCGATTCGCTGGATCCGCACGACACGTGGCAACGGATGGAAGCGATGCTGGAGCCGGTGCTCGCGAAGCTCGATCACTCGTCTTCGAATTCCTGAGGAACGCCGCGACTTCGTGAGCGGCGCGGTGTCCTGTCGCCGGAGGCGAGTATGTCCCCTCCATCCAAAACGCGACCGACGGCAAGGCATTCGCCTCGCCGTCGGTCTCTTTCTCCCCATGTCTCGTGACGGCCCCGGTTCGGCCGGAGCCGTCGTTCTCGTTCACTTGCCGGAAGCGGCCGCCGCGGCTTCGACGTGGTCCTGGAAGCGGCCGATGTCGAAGAAGACCTCCTCCTCGACGATCACGTCGCCGTCCCAGCGGTGGGCGGTGTGCACCAGGAAGGCGGCGGGTTCACCCGTCGCCTTGTTCACGCCGTTCCACTCGAGCCACGAGGTGGTCCAGGTGTTGCCGTCGGAGTAGTCGCCGGTCTGTACGTAGAGGTTGTCGAGCCGGATGTCCTTGAAGGTGTCGTGGTGGACGCCGAGCCCCGCNTGCCAGGTCGCCTTGTCGGCGGGCGCGGTGTGATCGCCCCACTTGAAGACGCAGTCGTCGGCGAAGGCGGGCCCGAGGGCGTCGAGGTTCCCCGCTTCGTAGTTGCGGTGGATCTGCCGGACCATCTCGGACTTCGCGTCGGAGGTCGTCGCGGTCATGCCGAGGCTCGTCCGCATCTCATCGTCCGCCGCGGCGGGCTCGAAGGTCCGGACCATTTCGGTGCCGTCCTCGCCGATCAGGGTCGCGGTCATCAGATCGTCGCGCTTTCGGACGATCTCGACGATGCCGGTGCCGTCGGTGCCGTCAGGCATCCGCATGCGGTAGGTGCCGCTCATCGCGCGGCCGTTCGGAAACTCGTTGCACTGGATCTGGAGGCTTGATCCGTCGGAGCCGTACTCCTGCGAGGTGAGGATCCCGGTGCTCGGGTCCCAGCCGACCATCTGGATGGTGTGCACGCCGTCCTCGGTCATCCACTCGCCCATGACCACGTCGACGCCCTCCGTGGGCTGGGTCCAGTTGACCATCGCGTCGGGACGGTCGCCACCGGAGACCCGCCAGATGCCGGTCACCCATTCCCAGGGCGAGGGCGCGTCGGCCGCGAAACGATCACCGAGCGCGGTCGCCATCTCCGCTTCGAACTTGCCGGCGTCGAAGTACTGGAACTCGTCGGTCACGCGATCGCCGTCCCACTGGTACGCGAGATGCACCATGGCCTGGAAGGGTTCTTCGGTGCGGCGGTTGATCCCGCGCCAGTCGACCCAGGCGTGGGTCCAGATCTCGCCGTTCGAGTATTCGCTGGCCTCGATGAACATCGGCTCGACCGTGATGTCGCGGAAGCCCTCGTGGTGCATCTTGACGAAGTCGTACCACTCGGCGAGCCCGAAACTGTCCGCCTCGGCCTTGGAGTTGGGATGGAAGCGGGCGTCTTCCGCGAAGAACGCGGCGGCGGGTCCGAAGTCGCCGGCGGCGTACGCCTTCAGGAAGGCTGCGGTCTGCGCCGTCCGTGCATCGTCGATGGTGGTGGTGGGATTCTCGACGGGGGCGTGGACGTGATCGTGGCCATGGCCGTGTGCGTGATGGCCTTCGTTCGATGTCGGTGCGGTGTTGCAGCCGACGAGCGACGCGAGGCCGACGAGAAGCAGAGTGGAGACGGGGTTGACGCTGGTCATGAATCTGTTCCGAATATGGGGTGGAGAGGATTCGAGGCGCCCGAGTGATCGGGGGCGCCCCGGAGATCCTCAGTCGATCTTGTAGACCTTGAGATGAGCGGTGTCGGCTCGCAGGTCGGCCTCGACGTGGACGATCACCTGATCGCCGTTGCTCACGTCGTCGAGGGTGATCATCCGAAGGTCGCCGCCATCGCGTCGCCAGACCCCGGCGATCTTGCCGGCGAGCATCGTGCCGTCCTCGGCGAGCGCGCGTCCGTCCGCCGTGACCATGCCGCGGGCATGTGCATCATCGCCGTGGCCCGGCGTCAGCGTGTAGTCGACCCACACGTCACCGAAGCCCGGGAGTTTCCCGCGCATGTTGAGCGTGCCGTGATCTTCACCGAGGTTCACCGAGGTGATCTTGAAGTCGCCTTCGGCCATGAGGTTCTTGAATTCCATGAATCTGGTCTCACTCCGGGTCAGGATGTGGTTCGTCCGGCAACATGCGCCGGCGATGTCGGAAAGCGTTCGCGGGCGAAATCCTACCGGCTTCGCGATGCGGAGAGATCAGACGTTACCCCGAGGGTCACTAGTTTTTCGAAAACGATCGAATCGATCAAACATTCGTTCGGAGGATGTGGTCCGGCATGATGCATTTGGCGCCGGGGGGCGGGCGTGATCGCCTAGGATGGAAATCCCCAGACGGAATTCCGACATGAAATCCAAACCCGCCGTGCTCACCATCTTCATCCTGCTTGCACTGCTTCCCGTGAAGGTCGCGGTCGGAGACGACGAGGTCGTGACGCCACCCCCGCTCGCGGATCGGATCGAGGCCGCTCGGACGGCGGGTCCCTTCGACGTCGAGCGGGTGCGGGAACGGGACGGGCTCCGGAACGGACCGCGATATCGGGGGGCCACCATCTACTACCCGGCGGAGAAGGTCGCGGCGGACGGCGTGGAGCCACCAACGCCGCCGGCTCGGCTGGCCAGCGTGGTGCTGGTCCCCGGGTTCATGGGGCCGGAGCGAAGCATGTCGCGATGGGGCCCGTTTCTGGCGTCGCACGGATACGCCGTGATGACGATCGGGACCAATGGTCCCAGCGACAACCCCGACGCTCGTGGGGCGGCGCTGGTGGACGGCATGGTCACGCTGCGGGCGGAGAACGAGCGGCCCGACTCACCGCTGTTCGGCCGGATCGATCCCGACCGCATCGCGGTGGGCGGCTGGTCGATGGGCGGCGGCGGAGCGCAGGTCGCCGCGACCCTCGATCCGTCGATCAAGGCGGTGCTCGCGTTGTGCCCGTGGAAGCCGCGGCCCCACGTCACGCACGCGGTTCCGGTCTTCTTCCTCGGGGCCGAGAACGACGGGCCCGCGCCGGTTCGAAAGCACGCCTTGCCGCACTTCGAACGACTCGACGACGAGACGCCGAAACTCCTCTACGAGGTCCGGGACACGGGGCACAACCTCGCGATGAATCCCAGGTACGCCGGCGGAGACGTCGGCCGATTCGCGTTGGCGTGGATCAAGGTCTTCGTCGACGGCGACGCGTCCTGGCTTCCACTGCTGGAAGCGAAGCCCGACAACGCGTCGCGATTTCTTCTGGAATCGATGCCCACGGTCGACTCGCCGCCGGTCACGGACGCCGTCTCGGACAAGAAAGCGGCCTGAATCGACGTTTCGGGCCCCATTCGATGCGAGCCCGGGCCTCGGTGACGTCCCGCGGGCCGCTAACGAATCGCGCCGGGGGTGTCGAGAATCTGTGAATTCGGGACGCTGTTGCCGAAGCGGTCGAACTGGTCGAAGGTCCAGACGACCTTCTTGGCCTTTGGTTCGAGTTCGACGAGCAGCGGCTGGCCCGGTCCCGCGTGACAGTTCCCGATGACGTAGTTTCCGTTCGGGAGCAGTTCCAGGGTGGTCACCCAGGCGAGTCGGATGTTCGGCAGTTCGTTCCGGGTCACGCTCCAGACGATCTTCTTCGCGGGGTCGACCTTGATCACGCTGTGCCCGTTGCCCGTCGCGATCAACGTGTCGCCGTCGGGAAGTCGGATGGCCCCGAAGCACTTGTTGCCGAAGGCTTCCGGACCGTGACCGTCCCGGGCTTCGTCGGGGCCTTCACCGACCTTCATCGGGACGTCGTAGTCCCAGATCACCTGGCCGGTTCCTTGCACGTACTCCCGAACGGCGCCGTCGCCTTCATGGCAGACCAGGTAGCGGTCCTTCGCGATCTTGCGGACCAGTCTGGTGTCCATGTGCGGGTGTGGTTTGTCGACGGTCATCGGCGTGGTGGCCAGCATGGCGCCGGATCGATCGACCTCGATGATCCGGGCCGTCCCGCTCTCCGCGATCATCAGTCGCCAGTCGTCGGTCGGATTGACCGCCGACTTCGGGGGCAGGGGCTGGAACGCGTGGACCTCGACCGCCTTGCCCGCATTCCCGTTCTGCAGCCGACTGTCGTACGACCAGACGACCTGCCTGGTCTCGGGGTCGATCTCGACGACCTCGGACGCACCTCGCTGCACCATGATGTGGCCGTCGGGCAGCACGTGGATGTCGTGGATGCCACGCCAGGGCATCTCCCACTCGATGTCACCACCGGCGTCGACGATGGCGAGCCGGTCGTTGCCCTGGGTGATCAGTCGATGCTGGGCCGCCGCGGCCATCGAGATGGCGAACGCGGAGACGGTGGCGAGGATCACCATGATGGGACGGCGGGGATCTGAAGCAATGTGCATGAGGGTCTCGTTGGGGAGAAGGACGTGTCGAGTATGGCCGAATTTCGATCGGCCGGCGTGGTGCACGGCGACGGCGACGCCTCGGCGCGCGATCAGCCGAGATTGAAGCTCATGAATCAAGCGTCCCTGTGAAACGACCCCGAAGTCGCCTTCGGGGTCGTTTCGATTCGGTTCGGGAAGTGTCGGCCGGACTCAGTCGACCAGCCAGATCTTGTGCCGATACGCCCCGCTGGGAAGCGGGATGCTGAGGACTTCGCCCATCGCACCGGTGAAGCGCCCGGTTCCGCCGAGGATCGCGCGGTAGATCGGGGTCCGGGATTCGATCTGCTTGCTGGAATAGGGGTGAGATCCGCCGATGACGAGGGAATCGGGGGAGTCGTTCCAGTCGAGTTCGATCATCGTCATTCGATGCTCGACGTCCCCGTCCGGCCCGCTTCGCCTGGTGATCTGCATGGTGCCGTTGCAGACCCCGATCGTCCTCCCGCCGGGCCCGTCGAGCGTTTCAAGATCGGCGAACCAGCCGACGATGGCGTTGCCCCCCGCGTTCCTGCGTTCCTCGTTGCTCTGGAGAATCGTCGGCGGGGCGTTGTAGAGGACCATGGTGGGCGCGGTCTGGTCGATGGTGTACGTGCGCTCGGGAGCGCAGCAACCACTCGCGAGGAAGACGGCGCCGAGCGCGATGGCGGCGGCGACGAGCCGCAGGAGTCCGGTCGGGTCGAATGGCATGTGGATGATCCTCTCGGTCCGGGTTAATTGGAGCTTCGTACGGTGGCGTCGACGACGGCGTCAACGCGTGCGGAGATCACCTCGGTCAGTCGAGGAGAAAGACGTCGACGCGGAACCAGTCGTCACCTTCGGGCGTCACGGTCGCGACACCCGGTCGATCGAGGAAGCGACCGCTGCCGCCGATCACCGGCCGGCGACAGGCGTTGATCAGCTGGCCGCCCTCGTTGGCGTAGTCGTGCAGGCCGCACCAGATCAGCTGGTCGTCGGAGTCGAACCACTTCAGCGTGAAGTTCGAGACGCGAAACTCGTGCAGTTCGTCGTCGCCGAGCTGGTGCTTGGAACTGGTGGTGACGTTGAACCCGCTGGCGATGCCGATGCAAGTGGAGTCCTTCGGATCACGACTCGACGGAAGATCACCGTGCACGTCCGCCCACCACGTGGTGAGGTCGCCCTGGCTGGGGCCGGAAGCCGCGAGATCGCATCGCTCGAGATTCCCCTCGTAGCAGTAGACGGTCAGGGTGGGATCGGTCGGCAGGGTGCGGGAAGCGGTGGCCGAGCATCCGGCGGTGGCGATGCCCAGCAGCAGAGCGACGGTCGTTCTGGCGATGATGTTCAAGGATTTTCTCCGGGTGGCTTTGATGAACGCGGAAATGAGGGTTGGGTGGAACCATTCGGATCGCCATTACGATACTTCAGCGGCGCTTCTGGAAGTTCTTGCGGTACAGGTCGTGGATGACCGCCGTCTGTCGTGGTGTGAAGCCGGTCCGCTTGCTCGCGGCCGCGGACTGGTCGATTCGCTCGACCCAGTCCCGCTGGGCTTCGGTGAGCCTGGGCATCACGGTGTAGAGGGCTTCGATCATGTCCGGGATCTCGGTCGCCCGGCCGGCGATCGCATCTCGACGACGGGCTTCGCGACCCGCGGAGTGCAACGATCGTTTCTCCCGGGCGAGTTTCGCGTCCGCGTGCTGGCGGTAGCGACGCCGG
>NZFT01000090.1 GCA_002690755.1 Phycisphaerae bacterium | reverse complement strand
ACCTTCGCAAGCAGGTCGCGGCCGGCGAGATCAGCGAGGCCGACGCCAAGGCCCGGTTCGAGGAAGGTGAGAAGCGGATGTGGATGCGATATCGCGCCGCCGAGGACCGGAACGCCATCCGTGGAAAGTCCAAGGTCGACTACGAAGCCGCGGCCGAGCGGATGATCGAGATGGTGAAGAACGGCGAGATCACCAAGGAACAGATGCAGCAGCGACTCGATCGCATGACGCAGGCCGAGACCAAGAAGGACAAGCCCGACGCTCGCCGACGGATGTCCCGGACGGACTACGACGCCGCGGTCGAGCGGATGTCCGAGATGGCGAGGAACGGCGAGATCACCAAGGAACAGATGCAGCAGCGACTCGATCGCATGAAGCAAGCTGGCTCGAAGGAAGGGGCGAAGGTCCAGGAACGAGCCGATCTCGACGAACTCAAGGCGAAGATCGAGGAACGCGTTCGCGCCATGGGCGCCGACCTTCGCAAGCAGGTCGCGGCCGGCGAGATCAGCGAGGCCGACGCCAAGGCCCGGTTCGAGGAAGGTGAGAAGCGGATGTGGATGCGATACCGCGCCGCCGAGCTGAAGAACGCCGACGCCATGAAGGCCAGTGCGAAGAGCGATCGGATCGATCTCGAAGAACTCAAGGCGAAGATCGAGGAACGCATCCGCGCCATGGGGACGAATCTTCGCAAGCAGGTCGCCGCCGGCGACCTCAGCGAGGAAGACGCCAAGGCCAAGTTCGAAAAAGGCGAGGCGCGGATGTGGGAGCGATACCGCGCCGCCGAGGCGAAGAACGCGGAAGCCATGAAAACCGGCGGGAAGACCGACCGCGTCGATCTCGACGAACTCAAGACGAACATCGAAGAACGCATTCGCGCCATGGGGACGAATCTTCGCAAGCAGGTCGCCGCCGGCGAGATCACCGCCGACGAAGCGAGGGCGAGGTTCGAAAAAGGCGAGGCGCGGATGTGGGAGCGATACCGCGCCGCCGAGGCGCAGAACGCAGAAGCCGGGAAGTCGACGCTGGACTACGACGCCGCCGTCAGGAAGATGACCGAGATGGTCGAGGCCGGCACGATCACCCGCGAGCAGATGCAACAGCGTCTTGAACAAATGAAAGACCGGATGGGTGCATCTGAAGAATCCGCAAACACTGACGACCGTGAACAACAACGGCAAAACCGTATTCGATATCAAGCAGCATTTGATGAGCTGACCGAGATGGTCAAAGACGGCAAGATCACCCGCCAACAGATGGAAGGACGTCTTGAAGACATAAAAGACAGGATGGGTGTTTCACGAAATTCCAAGGCACCCAGCAGGGCCGAATACATGGAAGCCGAGAAGAAGATGGCCGCCATGGTCAAGGCCGGCGAGATCACCAAGGAGCAGATGCAGCAGCGGCTAGACCGCATGAAGCAGGACGGTTCGAGGAAGCAGCGGAAGACCGGGAAGGACGGTGGTCGCAGGATGTCCCGCGACGACTACGACGCCGCCGTCAAGCGAATGATCGAGATGGTCGAGGACGGCACGATCACCCGCGAGCAGATGCAGCAGCGACTCGATCGCATGAAGCAGGCCGACGAGTGAATGCGGATGCACCGGCACCGAGGCCGGTGACGCACGTCAAGAACCCCCGCAACTTCGACGGATTCGACGCTGCGGGGGTTTCTTCTTGACGCGATGTTTTCCGTGCCGTCGCTTCGGCGGTCGATCTCCGATCAGTCGTCGATCCGCTCCAGCGTCGACGCGGTCACCACCGGGCGGATGCCGGGCTGGGTGCGAAGGAGTTCGACCCGCCCTCCCGAGAGAATCCGACCCACCAGCGTCCCGGACTCCTCGGTCTCCACGAGCACGAACGATCCGTCGGCGAGATCGGCGAGCCCGATGACGTCCTCCGAATCGCTGGACACCACCTGCTGCTCGTGATCGTGGCCGCTGTCCGCTCGCCATGCGATCGATCCCCGCAGACGACCAGCCGCGTCAGCGACGAGTTCGAGAGTTTGGACCGAATCGCTGCCCTTGGTCGGATCGACGCCAATGGTTCCCAAGGAATTCATGCCGACGCACGGGCCCTCCCAACGTCCGGTGAAGTCATTCGCGTCGAACGAACATCCCTGCATGACGAGTGTTCCCGCGGTAAGAAACGACGTGATGATCATCCGGTGTGAATTCGACATTTGGAGGTTCCCATGCTGGATTGAGCGGCGTTCGAAAAAGACTGGAGCCCGAAGCGTACTTGCAGCGGGCCCGTTCATGCAAAGGTTCATGGCATCGGAGGGCGACCTCGTCCCGTCCCCGTCCCGGAGGGGGTGGTTTGCGAGATCCCCGGTATCGCCGCGATCGCCGCACTCAGCCCGGCACCGAGCATCAGTCGCCAGCCGATGGCCAGGCGGGGGAGATGCGAGTCGATTCCGAATGCGGTCTGAACGTTTCGATCCGTGAGGAGGATCACGAGAGCGCCCACCACGAGCGCCGTGATGATCGAACTCCCTGATCCCCGGCGGGTGAACAGGGCGACGACGAAGACGCCGAGCAGACCGGCATAGGCGTAGGTCATGACGCCCAACGCGAACTCCAGAAGGGTCTTTCCGCTTCGAACCTGCCAGATCGAAAGGGCGAACGCGACCCCGGCGAGCAGCGCGGCCCAGCCGATCATCGACCGGCGGCTCCACCGGGTGGCGGTCCGGTCATCCAGCGGTACCTGTCCTCGACGTTCTCGCCACGGCTGGATCAGGTCGTTCATGGTGGTGGCCGCGAGCGCGTTGAGGGCCGAATCAAGACTGCTCATCGCGGCGGCAAGCAGACCCGCGACCATCAGGCCGCGAATCCCGAGCGGCAGTTCGGTGAGCATGAACTGGATCATCACGGCGCGATCGTCGCCATCCGCGCCGACCCGCACGGTGCCATGGACCTGGGTCTCGACCCAGAGCAGCAGCCCGATGGACAGAAAGACGAAGGCGATCGGCCAGCCGATCAGATTGCTGAGCACGCCCGCTCGAAGGCCGTCCTTCGGCGTCTCGCAGACGAGGAGTCGCTGGACATGGTCCTGATCGACGGCGTAGGCCGCGACGAGGAACACGGGCAGACCGAACAGGCCGCTCCAGACGCCGAACGACTTCGAGGGGTCGGGCGTCGGGTCGAACATTCTCAGCTTGTCCCGACCGGTCTCGCCGCCCGCCTGCAGCATGGCGACGACGTCGTCCAGGGGCCGATCGACGAGATTCCAGAGGACGATCAACGCGACGACCCCCACCACCGCGGCCACGACCGCCTGCAGGACGTCGGTCCAGATGATCGCCCGGATCCCCCCCGCGGTCGCGTAGAGCGCGGTGCCGACCGCGACCATCGCGATGGTCGCCGCCAACGGACCCGGGTCCGCCGAGCCGAACAGGACCCACGACACCGCGAGCGCGGCCATGAACAGACGGGCGCCGCTCGCCAGCAACCGACCGATCANAAAACCGATGCCCGCCGCAGCCCCNGCGCCAGGGCCGTATCGCTCGCGAATGACCCCGTAGATGCTNGCGTGCGTCGATCGATAGAAGGCGGGCAGGAAGAAGATCCCGACCACGATCAGGGCGGGAAGCCCGGCGAACTTGAAGACCATGTAGGTGAGATCGCCNCGNTAGGCCTGCTGGGGCATGCCGACGAANGTCGCCGCACTGAGCACCGTCGCCACCACGCTGAAAGACGCGGCCCAGGATGGNATCGACCGTCCCGCNAGNAAGAACGCATCCGCCNGATCNNGACGNCGGCTNGCGANGAAGCCGATCACCGCCACGATGGCGAGATATCCNANGACCACGANCCAGTCGAGNAGNGGCATGGNNCGAAGAGCNTACGNCCTCGNCACNANNACNGCCCTTCGTGNNNCGATTGACGAACCTCCAGCGGCGCACCAGGNGACGAAGACGCTCCCGNGANCGANGNCGNNNTCNCNTCCCGGNGCGACNNNGGACCGTACGATGCCGANGATGACCNCACGNAANCAGAATCGTCCNACCNCCGNCGATCGCCGNCGCCACGAGNNGATCGNCCTCGANCTGACNTCNCTCCCCACCGCCGCCGGCCGNGAGTTCCGNGTNCAGGCGTATCTCGANCGCTGGCTCGNCGAACGNCGNCGGANNCTCGNNTGGNNGCGTGATTCCGACGGGAACCTTCTGATCACCCGGAAGACCCGCNGCNGNCGGCGCGGTGGCCCGGCNCCGCTCCTGATCACCGCCCACCTCGACCATCCCGCGTTCGTCNTCTCGAAGNTCGTCGATGACCGAACCATCGAAGCGGAGTTCCGGGGCGGCGTCCACGACCCCTATTTCGAGGACGCGCGGGTCGAGTTCCACGACGCCGCGGACCAGATCGTTCGCGGACGCATCACCGAGCTCCGGAAACCCGACGACGCCTGTCCGTTCAAGACCGTGACCGTGCGGCTGTCGCGCCGACACCCGGCACTCGGTTCGGGCGATGTCGGGAGATGGGCGTTCCCCGAGGCGAAGATCACCGGGAGGGGCGCGAAGAAGCGCTTGAAGACGCACGCCTGCGACGACCTCGCCGCGGCGGCCGCCGCACTCTGCGCCTTCGACCGCATCCGCACCCGCAAGGGACAGGAGCACGTCGGCCTTCTGTTCACGGTGGCGGAAGAGGTCGGCTTCGTNGGGGCCATCGGCGCCGCGACCAACGGCCTCGTCCCGAAGAACGCCCGATTGATCTGCCTCGAGAACAGCCGGTCGTTTCCGGAGAGCCCGATCCACGGCGGACCCATCGTCCGCGTCGGCGATCGCATGACGGTCTTCAGCCCGGACCTCACCAACGACATCTCCACCCTGATGACCGCCCACGCGGCGGCGACGCCGAAGTTCAAGTGGCAACGAAAGCTGATGGCGGGCGGCGCGTGCGAGGCGACGGCCTTCTCCGCCTTCGGTTTTCAATCGACGTGCCTCTGCCTGCCGCTCGGCAACTACCACAACATGCAGGCGATCGACGAGGTGGTCGACGGACAGCGTCCCGCGAAGGTGGGACCGGAGTTCATCGGCGTCGACGACTACCACGGACTCATCGAGATGCTGCAGGTCCTGGCGAGCGGACTCGATCGCGGGCCCGACACGGATCTGCGGGGTCGGCTCACGAAGATCCGCCGTCGAAACGCTCGCGTGCTCGAGGGCTGAACCGGTCCGATACCGGACCATGGACGTGACGGGCTTCACGAAGGCCCTCCATGCCCCTTCCTTTCGTGGACTTTCGGTTTTCACGACCTAGAGTCCTAGGGTCCGGAGGTTTCTTCCATGTTCACACTCGTCGCGACCCTCACATCGACTCTCCTCCTCGCTGGAACGGGCGAGGGCGGTGACTCGGTCCGCGCCGAATCACGGGACCGTGGAACCGCGAGGCCATCGAGCCCCGCCACGATCGACCGGACGGGTGCCCACGAGTATCGGGTCAATCTCGGGGAATTCGCCGAAAGCGTCGTCCGATCCAAGTCGAATCTGACCATCGTCGGCGACAGCATCAACGAGTTCGGGCAGTGGAACTGGATGTACACGGGTTACCTGCTCCAGTGGAATCCGAACCGCTGGCGGCAGATCCACACGTCCGTCGCGTCGGGAGGCCTGCCGGTCGGTGCATGGGTCGAGTACTCGGGCGCGGGGGATTNCCCCATGCTCAGGCCGGGACACGAACTCCCGGACATCGAGCCGTTCGCGGGAACCAATACCTGGACGATTCGCGTTCTGCAGACCCTGCCCGAGGATCCCGACTGGTCGGGCAAGGCCATCGCCGCAGGCTTCCGAGGCGGCTCCTTCCAGTACGAAATCGGCATGTTGAGAGATGCCGACGGAAGCGGTCGGATGCTTCGATCCGAGGAGACCTATCGTCATCGCGCGATGATCGTCGCGGCCGAATCGCCCCTTTATCGAAGTCGGTTCGACGTTCGAAACCGCAACACCGCGAACGGGACCGACTGGCAGCGGTCGGAATACGGCGTCCAGTTCGAAGTGGGGACCGACCTCGAACTCGTCTGGCACGATTCACTGCTGGCGGGAAGCCCCGAAGGGGCCGGCAACGCGGGAGCGGGTCTCTACACGCGATCCAACGATCCACTCCCACCCGGCGAACGGGTCGGACTCGCCGGCACCGTGCTCACCAATCTCGATCTCGACGTCGGACTCGGACTGGCGTATATCGGCCAGGGCGGTTGGCGCACCGGGAATCATCGATATCCCCACGGGCACCCCGAAGTACCGATCATCGGACCGCCTGGTTCCACCTACGCGGGTTCGTACAGCGACCGCGCCCTCCGGCGACACTTCCTCGCGCACGAGACGTCGCACGTGATGTTGTGGATCGGAACCAACAACGGCGGCATCGACGGATCCGCGCCCTCGCGACCGGTCGAAGACGTCGCCGCGATCCTCGAGCGATACCGAGCCGTCCACGCGACGGCGAGGGCCGAGGACCCGTCGCTCCCCGAGATCGGATTCCTGATCGTCTCCCCCTATTCGACCTACGAAGGCGACTTCTTTCCCGAATACGCCGCCGGCCTCCGTGACCTCGCCGGCGGTGACGTGGCGTTCATCGACCTTCATCAGATCGTCCTCGACGAACGTGGTCCGTGGTCGTCATGGGAACGGGAGCTCCTCGTGGACGGCGTTCATCCGAACCTCGATGGCGCGAAGTACTTCGCGTCCCGGATCTGGAAGGAACTGATCGCGGCCGCCGGCTCACCCGCCGATCTCAACCGGGACGGCCGCGTGGACGGCGCGGACTTCGGACTTCTGCTCGGAAGGTGGGGCTGCGACGATCCCGGCTACGCCGACCTGGACGGAGACGGCTGCGTCCTCGGAAGCGATCTCGGCATCATGCTCGGCGACTGGACGCCCTGACCGGCGACGCCTTCGGAACGCCGGCTCGGATCCCGACCATGCCGGGGTCGGTATCCTTCGTCGAATGAACGCCGTCCAGGATCCCGTCGCCCGAGTCGAAGCCGCCGTCACCATCGCCGTGGGCGCGGTCGGCGGCGACGCCGCCTCGGGCGTCAACGCCGCCCTCAAGCCCAGCGCCAAACCCGAATTCGGCGACTTCCAGTTGAACGCCGCGATGGCGCTCGGCAAGAAGCTCGGTCGTCCGCCCCGCGACGTGGCCGCGGAACTGGCCGACGCCTTGATGTCGCCCGAAAACGGTCTCGGCGACGTGATCGAGATGCCCGAGATCGCCGGGCCGGGTTTTCTGAACATCCGACTCCGGCCCACCGCCCTCGCCACGGCGCTCGCCGGGATGGACGACGATCGACTGGGAATCGAACCCGAAGCCGAGACCCACGGCGTCACCATCGACGTCTGCGGCGTCAACGTCGCGAAGCAGATGCACGTCGGCCATCTGCGGTCGACGGTGATCGGCGACACCGTGGCCCGGCTCTTCGAACGCGTGGGCCGCACCGTCCACCGACAGAACCACCTCGGCGACTGGGGTCTCCCCATCGCGATGACGCTGCACTCCCTGCTCGCCCGGAAGGTCGACTTCGAATCGCTCGACCTCGACACCCTGAACGTCGCGTACCGCGACGCCCAGCTCGAGGCTCGAGGCGACGTCCGCGGACTCGAGGCCGCCATCGCGAACCGATGCGGCGCCCACCGCATCGCCGAACTCGAAGCACAGAACGAGAGCGCCGGCACCGCGCAGGCCGCGGCTCGCGACGCCCTGGTCAGGCTGCAGTCGGGCGACGAGACCATGGTCGTGGCGTGGCGACGACTGATCGAGGTCACGATGACCGAGGTCTACCGCGCGTGTGATCTGCTCGGCACCCGCATCGCGCCGGACAGCGAACGCGGCGAATCGAGTTTCCGGAACGAGCTCGCCGAAGTGGTGGACGCCTTCGTCCGATCGGAGCTCGCGGTCGAGGACGACGGCGCCCTCGTGGTCCGGTTCGAGGATCGGGAACGCCCGATGCTCATTCGGAAGCGGGACGGAGGCTTCCTCTACGCGACCACCGACCTCGCGGCCCTCCGGTACCGCGTCCAGGAACTCGACAGCGACGAGGTCGTCTACGTGGTCGACGCCCGGCAGCGGGATCACTTCCGGGACGTCTTCGACGCCTGTCGCAAGATCGGCTGGGCCACCCTGCCCGACGGCGTGGAGTCGAAACTCGTGCATCTCGGCTTCGGCACCGTGCTCGGCGCCGACAAGAAACCACTCAAGACGCGGTCGGGCGCGAACTTCAAGTTGATGGATCTTCTCCAGGCCGCGGTCGACCGCGGCGTCGAGGCGGTGACCAGCCGGGCCGCCGACCCCAAGGCACCGACGCACGGGCTGCCCGCCGACGAACTCGAGGCGATCGGACGGGCGGTCGGGATCGCCGCGATCAAGTACGCGGACCTCTCCGGCGACTCGGCCCGCGATTACGTCTTCGACCTCGATCGGATGATCGCCTTCGAAGGCGACACCGGCCCCTATCTCCAGTACGCCCACGCCCGGCTCTGCTCCATGCTGGAGAAGGCGGGCGACGAGGCGGCCACCGACGCCGCCTTCCGAATCGAGACCCCCGAAGAGCGACGACTCGCATTGCTGCTCCTCCGGTATCCCGAGACGATGAAGACGGCGGCGGCATCGCTGGAGGCGAGCAGGCTCTGTCGCTTCCTCTATTCGGTCGCGACGGAGTTCAGCTCGTTCTATTCCGCCTGCCCGGTCCTCCGCGCCGAGGATCCCCCGATCCGCGCCGCCCGGATCCGACTGGTTCGACTGACCCGCGACGTGCTTCGCGACGGTCTCGGCACCCTCGGAATCGGCGCCCCGGAACGCATGTGATCTCAAGGAACAAGACGATGCGACGAACGCCCGACCATCCGAATCTGCTCGTCCACGCCCATCCGCTCATCGAGCACAAACTGGGAATCCTCCGCGACGTCGCCACCCCTCCGCCCACCTTCCGGCGGGTGCTCGGCGAGATCGCGGGACTGATGACCTACGAGTCGCTTCGTGACCTCCCGACCCGGACCCGTGAAGTGATGACGCCGATCAAGGCGTGCTCGACCGTCGAACTCGCCGCACCCGTCACCATCGTGCCGATCCTCCGCGCGGGGCTCGGCATGACCGACGGCATTCTCCGGCTCGTGCCCGAAGCGAGGGTCGGGCACATCGGCGTCCAACGGAACGAAGAGACCCACCAGCCGGTCGAGTACTACGAAAAACTCCCTTCGGACGTCGCCGACGGCCCCGTGCTGGTGGTCGATCCGATGCTGGCGACCGGCGGCAGTGCGACCTACGCGGTGCACTACCTCAAGCGTCGTGGATGCGGTTCGATCGGGTTCCTGTGTCTCGTGGCGGCCCCCGAAGGCGTGCAACGCATGGCCGAGGACCACCCCGACGTGGAAGTCCACGCGGCGGCGCTCGACGAACGCCTCGACGAGAACGCCTACATCGTCCCCGGGCTCGGCGATGCCGGAGATCGCGTCTTCGGCACGCTCTGAGCCCGACGTCCGGGCACGAATCCGAGGGGATCCCTTGTGGTCAACGCGTCGACGGTGGCGCGATCGCGGGGAATCGGTGATCATCGACGGCATGGCCGAACGCAAGAACACCGAATTCGATCGTCCCGGCGGCTATGCGACCCCGCGGGGCGCGACCCAAATCCAGCGTGAATCGGCGGCGGATCTGCCCGCCGCGGACATTCGACTGCTCGGCGACGACGTCGCGCCGCACGTCCCCGCGACCGCCGCGGTCGAACCTGCCCACCGATCGGCGGATCCCGACACCCGGCTCTACGTCGGCGACTGCCGGGACGTCATCCCGAATCTGCCCGATCACGGGGACGTCGATCTCGTCTTCGCCGATCCACCGTTCAACTGGGACGTGCCCTACGACGAATGGTCCGACGGCATGCCGCGGGCGGAGTACGAGCGCTTCACCTACGACTGGCTCGACACCTGCGTCGACGCCCTCGCGCCGCGCGGTTCGATCTGGGTCAACATTCCCGACGACACCGCGGCGGAGATCGTGATGCATCTCAAGCGTCGCGGCCTCACCATGATCAACTGGTGCGCCTGGCACTTCCGTTTCGGACAGCACCGCGACAGTTCCTTCATCATGAGCAAGGTGCACGCGCTCTACTTCGCGAAGAATCCGAACCAGCGCATCTGGAATCCCGACGCGATCCTCGAACAGTCGGACCGGGCGTCGGTGTACAACGATCCACGCACCCAGGCCAAGGGGCGGAACGCGGGCATGCGGGTGCCGATGGACGTCTGGTACGGCCCCTACTGGGGCCGCGTGCAGGGCAACAACAAGGAGCGACGCGCCCGGCATCACAACCAGATTCCGGAGGTCTACCTCGAACGCATCATCCTGGCCTGCTCCGACGAAGGCGGGCTGGTGCTCGATCCGTTCTGCGGCAGCGGTACGACTTCGACCGTCGCCCGCGCGTGGAACCGTCGCTCGATCACCACGGAATACGGCGCGGGAAACGCGGAAAGCGCCTGGGAGCGGATCGACGGGATCGGCATGCTTCGCAAGGGCCAGTCCACCGGCGGATCCAGCGCGATCGGCAAGCCACGGGGCAATCGGAAGCCCTGATGGACTCAGCCGCCCGACTTCGGCTTCCAGGGAACGTCCCCGACGCCGGCGGCGTGATTGGCCGCGCGGCTCATCGCGAAGAGCAGGTCGCTGAGTCGGTTCACCCAGCGAATCGCTTCGGGCGTGACTCGCTCCGCGTGGCCGAGGTGGACCATCAGGCGTTCGGCGCGTCGACAGACGGTCCGAGCGAGATGGAGCCTTGATGCGAGTTCACAACCGCCGGGAAGCACGAAGCAGGAGATCTCGGGGGCGGCGGCCTGATAGTGATCGATCGCGTCTTCGAGCACCTTGACGTCGGCGTCGTCGATCCGGCTCACCTTGTCGCTGTTGCGAGCGCCTTCCGGCGTGGCGAGGTCGGCGCCGAGATCGAAGCAGCGGGACTGGATGCTCCCGAGCAGCTCGCGGAGCCTGATGTCGGGGCCGGTGTCACCCTGGATCGCCGAGACGACGAGCCCGATGCAGGCGTTGAGTTCGTCGACGGTGCCATAGGCCTCGATGCGCGGGTGGTCCTTGCCGACCCGGTCGCCGGAAAAGAGCCCGGTCTTTCCGTCATCGCCGGTCTTGGTGTAGAGCTTCATGAGTCTTCCTGCGGGGGTGAAGAAATGGTTTTCGCGAATCCTTCCCGGGCGGATTCCGGCAATCCGGCGTCCTCCGGGCGTAGGACGAAGTCCGGCTCGCACAATCTACCGCCATCGGCATCGCGGACCGCGAGCACGAAGCCCGGACGCAGTGCCGCCGACGCGATTCGTCCCGTGGCGTCCATCACGATCACCGCGACCTGATGGTGCTCGCGAAGATCGCCCATCGCCTCGGTTCGGCGAACGACCTCTCGGGCCGCGTCGTGGACGGTTCCCCCGCGGCGAAGCGTCTCGACGGCGAGGAAGCTCGCGGAGATGCCGGAAATCAACTCGCCGGTGCCCGTCGCGGTGGCGAGTCCCACCTCCGGTTCGACGAAGAGCCCGTGTCCGGCGATCGGCGAATCGCCGACCCGCCCGGGAACCTTGAAGGGAAGCCCGCTGGTCGAACAGCCCGCGGCGAGTTCGCCGTGCTTCGACCGCCCCAGCACCCCGATGGTGTCGTGTCCGAAGGGCGCCGCCCCCGCGGGTGGATCCCCCNGGCGAAACAACCGGCCACCACCCGGGCCATCGAGGCCGGGGTCGACGGGACGCAACCGAGCATCTCCGGACGCATCGGCGGTGCCTTTGAGATCGCGATCCCGCCAGGCGACGAACGCCGATCGGGCTTCGGACGACTGCAATTCGACGGACTCGAGCCCGTGGGCATCGGCGAAATCGTCCGCGTCCTCGCCACACAGCAGTCGATGCTCGGTTCGATCCATCACCAACCGCGCGACGGTCACCGGATGCAAGTGCCGACGAAGACCGCAGNCGCCGCCGAATCGGAGCGGAGACCGCATGATCGCACCGTCGAGACTCATCCGCCCGCTCGAATCCGGAAGTCCGCCGAATCCGACGCTGTCGACATTCGGATCGAGGTCGGCATGCCGGCACGCGGCTTCGATCGCGTCGAGAAGCGGGTCGTCGTCGGCGGACTGGTCTCCGGCCGCCGAGTGACCGGCGAGCCGTTGCCAGCCAGCCTCGATCGCCGCCAGCGAGAAGGACCAGGTGCCCACCAGAAGCGCCGAATCAGCACGATGATCGGTGANAGGGGATGCCATCGAACGAACGATACCTGAGCCACATCGACGCTCGAACGAGCTGCCACCAGTCACGACCCGCGGATCTTGCATCCGGTCACGGGCGGGGGCAGCCCCGGAATATTCGAGTATTCGCGGAACCAGAGGGGCGGCGGAGCCGAACTAACCCGGTCAGGACCCTTCCTTTCATCTCTCCCGGGTCCCATCGCCGCCGATCATGGCTGCGAAACGACATTTCGATCGCGTCAGCCGATGTCTCAGCGGACCTGATCATTTTATCGGACATCCGTCCGAGACACCCCGTCCCACTCGTGGGTCGAAATCTCATCCCCATGCCCCCCACATCGCGTGAGAGGTGGCGGGTTGATGGTTGAGATCCATTAGCAATCAGGTATCGTGCATTCTCAAAAGGGTTTTTTCGACTTCGGACCTTGCACACATTTCTCCCGTCCGGAGCACAGCCCTCGAATCCACTCATGTCAACGGCGGGTCGCCGGCGTGCAACCGAGCAGACCAGAAACGGAGTCCAACGAATGAAGCACAAGAATCGCTCAGGCTTCACCATCGTCGAGCTGCTTGTGGTGATCTCGATCATCGCGCTGCTCATCGCCATCCTTCTTCCGGCGATCGGCAAGGCCCGTGACGCAGCCCGCGTCACGCAGTCCTCCGCCAACCTCCGAAACCTCGCTGTTGCGAACGACACCTACAGTTCCGACTGGGCCGACCGGCAGTTCACCGCAGTGCCCGACGACATGGGCCTGGCGTTCTCCGAGGGCCTCGGTCCCGTCGACTACAACAACCAGATCGCCTGCATGCCGCAGCAGCTGGTCGGCTACGACTACAACGGCGCCCTCTGGGGCTGGTGGTGTGCCGGCAACCTCTGCAACGGCTATCCCGGCGACCCCGGTTACTGGAACGGTTGCTTCTACTATGTCTTCCAGCCCTTCGGGCTGAACGGCGGCAACTTCGGTTCGTTCCGCGTCCCGACCACGAAGGCCTTCAACGCCTACGTCGGCGACCGTTGGTACGACCCGGTGTTCTGGGCCCCGAAGGACACCTACCCGCTGCGTGTCGCGGAGCCGTTCTTCAACTACCCCGATGAATTCAACCCCTACAGCCCGGACAACTCCTCGGCACAGGTCATCGCCTACTCCAGCTACATCTGGAGCCCCGCGGCGATGTTCTCCGGCGAAGTGTTCAGCCACTGCGGCTACAAGAGCCCCTACGGCAGCAACCTTCCCGGTGCCTGGCGCAGTCCGGCCGTCGGCCAGGTTCGATTCCCCGGACAGAAAGTCCGGATGATCGAGCATCACTGGCTTCAGAACCGCGAGACCGATGCGAACCCCAGCTTCGGTGGCTCGGATCCGAGCTGGATGTTCAACCACGGCTACAACTCGAAGCCCGTCACCCTCTTCTTCGACGGTCACGTCGCGGTCATCGGTACCAGTGACTTCATGGAAGGTGACACCCGGGCCCAGGTTCAGGCCGAGAACAACGACGTCTGCGGCGTGTGCCCGACCGGTTCCGGCCAGTGCCAGACCGGCCTCTGGAGTCGAGACACCCCCAAGGGTGCCAATGGTTACTACGGCGACCTCTCCTACGACACGCTCGTCGACACCAGTGCCGTCATCCTGACGACCGACGGTGCCCTCGGCCGTGACTACTTCGGCGCCAAGTGATCGGACGACCCCGGAACCGGTTCGACCGGTTGGANTCGCTGGTCGAATCGTGAACTCATCCGGGGTTCGCAGGAAATGAGCTGGGGCCGGTTTCTCCTTGAAACCGGCCCCTATCCTTGTCTTCGATCAAGGGCCTTTTTCGCATCAGAACCCCGTTGCTGGAAACGGGGCGGCCACCATCGCAACCACCCTCCACCTGCAATTCGTGCTTTCCGATTCGAGCTGGGCTACCCTGTAAGTCGTCCCGGGGTATCTCGTTCCATCCGCAGACCCGTTCGAAGCCCAGAGGATCGATCATGATGCCCGCTCCAATGATGACCGAACATCCCCGGAACATCCGCGCCTTCACGATCGTCGAACTGCTCGTGGTGATCTCCATCATCGCGCTGCTCATCGCGATCCTGCTGCCCGCGATCGGAAAAGCACGGAACGCGGCGCGGGTGACCCAGTCTTCCGCCAATCTCCGCAACCTCGGGATCGCCAACGAAAGCTACTCCGCCGATTGGGCGGGGCGGCAGTACACCATGGTTCCCGACGACCTCGGCCTCGTCGAAGGTGCCGACCCCGTGCTCTACAACAGCACCGTCGCCTGCATGCCGCAGGCGATCGCGGGTTCGGACCAGAACGGCGAACTGTGGGGCGCGTGGTGCGGTGGTGATCTCTGTCCCCCCTACGCCGGCGACCCGCTGGCGTGGAGCATCTTCTTCCACACCATCTACCAGCCGATCTCCTACAACGTTCCGATCTACAAGTTCGGTGGCTTCCGAACGCCGAACGCGAAGGCCTTCAACGCCTACGTGGGCTCCCGGTTCTACGACCCCGTGTTCTATGCCCCGAAGGACACGTTCACCCTCGAAACCGTCGAGCCGTTCTTCCAGTATCCCGACGAGTTTTATCTGGATCCCAACGATCCTGAGATCACGTGGTCCAGCTACATCTGGAGCGGGTCCGCGATGTTCAGTCCCGAGGTTCACAGCCACTGCGGCTGGCGGAATCCACGGTCGATGCCGGCGGCGTTCCGGTCACCTGCGGTGGGACAGTGCCGATTTCCCGGTCAGAAGACCCGCATGATCGAACATCACTGGCTCCAAAACACCGAGACCGCGGCCAACCCGAGTTTCGCGACCGACGGTGATCCGAGCTGGATGTTCAACCAGGGCTACAACTCGAAGCCCGTCACCCTGTTCTTCGACGGCCACGTCGCCGTGATCGGCACCAGTGACGCGATGGAGGGTGACACCCGGGCCCAGGTCATGGCGGAAACGAACGACGTCTGCGGCTACTGCCAGAGCGCCACCGCCGGACAGTGCCAGACCGGTCTCTGGAGCCGCGACACCCAGTGGGGCGCCAACGGCTACTACGGGGAACTGTCCTACGACACGCTCGTCAACACGAGCTTCCACGTCCTGACCACCGACGGCATCACCGGCCGTGACGTGATGGGCGCGAAGTAGGGCCGGCGGAAGCGCTCGAATCATTCGATCCCAACACGCCGCCGCGACGATCTTCTCGCGGGCGGCGTGGTTCAGCCGCCGGATCCGAAGCGCGACCGGACCACGAATACTCCCACCGCGATCCAGGCCACCACGATCGATGCGGTGACCAGGAAGTAGGACGCCTTCCGGGTCTTGTGGTGGAAGACCGTCATCGCGAGCAGGGCGCCCGGCCATCCACCGATCAGTTCGAGCAGATGAAGCGTTCGCTCCGGCGTCCGACGCCGACCGAGTCGGGCCGCTCGTTTGTCGCGACCGTGGGCCACGAACGCGACCAGACTCGAGAGCAGGAACCACCCGAGAAGCCACGGCCACCATGCACCAATGCGTTCACCGACGTCGAGCATCAGATCTCCTTCGGCGGTGGAACCAGGAACGGCCAGAGCAACCAGCCCGAAACGAGGATCGCCAGCATCACCAGCCCTGCGACGATCGCGAGCCGGCGTCGATACCGACGATTTCGTTCCACATCGACCCAGTACCGACCGTCCGGCGTTCGATGCACGATGCCCCGCGCGATGAAGGGATCGAGCACGAACGGACGCGGAATCTCCAGACGCTCCGTCCGCCGCGCCGTCTCGGGATCGAGCGCGCCGGCCTTGATCAGCTTCGAGACCGGTCCCGGGGGTTGTTTGAGGAGCATCACGGCGATCGAGATCGGCATGATGAACATGCCGATCGCACCGAGGCCGCCCGCTCCACCGCTTCCCAGAGGCATGCACCTGCTCCCGAATGAAGCGGAACGCCCGAGCGAGTTTCTCGCCCGGGCGTTCCGTGAATGACGTTCCCGCGACGTGGCGGGTCGACGCGTGGATCAGAAGTCCATGTCGTCCATCCCACCGCCGGCCGCGGCGGGTTCCTTGCCTTCCTTGATCTCGGTGATCGCACAGTCCGTGGTGAGCAGCAGTCCGCTGATGCTCGCCGCGTTCAGGAGCGCGACCCGTTCGACCTTGGTCGGAACGATGATGCCCTGCTTCACGAGATCTCCGTACTCGCCGGAGGCCGCGTTGAAGCCGAACGCGTCGGCCTCGCTCTCTTCGACCTTCTGGGCGACGATCGATCCATCCAGACCGCAGTTGCGGGCGATCTGCTTGATCGGTGCGCTCATCGCACGGTTGATGATGTCGCAACCGATCTTCTCATCGCCCACCGCGGACTTCCGAGCCTTCTCGATCCCGCGACGGGCCCGGAGGACGGCGACACCGCCACCCGGAAGGATGCCTTCCTCGACCGCGGCGCGACAGGAGTGAAGGGCGTCCTCGACGCGGGCCTTCTTCTCCTTCATCTCGACCTCGGTGGCGGCACCGACGTTGATCTGGGCGACACCCCCCGCGAGCTTCGCGAGTCGCTCCTGGAGCTTCTCGCGGTCATAGTCGGAGGAGGTCTCCTGGATCTGGGTCTCGAGCTGGCGGACGCG
>NZFT01000089.1 GCA_002690755.1 Phycisphaerae bacterium | reverse complement strand
CGCTGATCGTCGTCCAGGGCTCGGGCCGGGTGAACGGCCTGACCCTGGACTGTCCGAAACTGATTCGTTTCCACGAGCTCACGCAGGACGAGGTCTTCGTGACCGACATCGCGGCTCGGGCGGGACTCCGCTTCGAGAACGAATCGGCGACCGAGGATCTCGTGATCCTGCGATACTTCGGGCCCGACGTCCACGACGATCTCCCCGAGGTCGGCGATCACCACCACGACTGAGCCGGTTCGAGGATCGCCGGCGCCGAACCCCCAGCCGAAGGACCAACGCCATGTCCCACACCAAGCCTCGACTCCACAACGCCATGTGGCCGGGCATCGTCGGCAAGGAGGACGGCACGGACCATCCGCCGATCCCGTTGTCCCGGATGCTGGAGCTCACCGCCGCCGCCGAGGTGGACGGCCAACGTTTCGAGGGCGTGGACTGCTTCGTCTTCCATCCCCACACGGATCCCGATGCGGACGAGGCCGACCTGCGACGGATCGCGGACGAAGTCGCGGGACACGGTCTCGGGATCGGCTCGCTGGTCGCTCCGGTCTGGCCGGGCACCGTCGGCGACTCGGCGATGGGCGACGACGAACAGCAGGCGCGATTCCTCGCCGCGATCGAGAAGTCATGCCGAGTCGCGGCGATCTGGAACGACCACGGTGTCCGCTCCTGCGGCCTGATCCGGATCGACTCCGCGGAGTTCGGCGTCGAACGATGGCGAGCGGATCCGAAGACGCACACCGCGAGAATCGCGGAGACCTTTCGCGAAGCGGGCCGCATCGCGGCCGACCACGGCGAACGGCTCGCGATGGAGGGCTAGATCTGCTGGGCGGGCATGCATTCCTGGCGGGACGTGCTCGATCTCCTCGAAGCGGTCGGCATGCCCGAGACCGTCGGGTTCCAGGCGGATCTGGCCCACTCCTACCTCTATCTCATGGGATACAACGCCCCGGAACATGCGCTGGTCGCCCCCGCCCACGACGAAGACGCGTTCTGGACCGCGTACGAGACCATGACCGACGCGTTGCGGCCGTGGACGATCGACTTCCACGTCGCGCAGAACGACGGCGAGGTGCACGGATCCGGGTCGCACGAGAAGACCGGGAAGCACTGCCCCGCCGACGACCCGAACGGTCGGCTCGACATCGTCCGTTGCGCCGGATACTGGCTGAAGGACGCGCGCGAACGGGGAATCGAGCACATCTGCTGGGACGGCTGCATGTTTCCCAACGCCACGCTCGAGGACCCTGGCACCTGGAACACCATCCTCGACGTCATGATCAGGGTTCGCGACGTCCACGGCACGGACTGACCCGGGCCGGACCGTCGAACCGCCCTGCCAATTCCGAATCCCCCCGCCCTCAGCACGAACGGACGCGTCATGACCACCACCACGCCTCTTCGAATCGGCATCGTCGGCTACGGCTTCATGGGCCGCACCCACACCAACGGCTACAAGCGGGCCAACGACTTCTTCGAACTCGAGCATCGCCCGGTCCTGCAGGCGGCCTGCGGACGCGACGTCGCGAAGACGACGGCCTTCGCGGACCAGTGGGGCTGGCAGTCGGTCGAGTCGGACTGGCGCCGGCTCGTCGAACGCGACGACATCGACGCGATCGACATCTGCACCCCGAACGACTCCCACGCCGAGATCGCGATCGCGGCCGCGGAAGCGGGCAAGATGGGCCTCTGCGAGAAGCCGCTCGCCCGCACCGCCGAGGAATCCCTGCCGATGGTGCAGGCCGTGGAACGGGCCGGAGTCGCGAACACCGTCTTCTACAACTATCGACGGTTGCCCGCGGTGACGCTCGCGAAGCAGGTCGTCGATTCCGGGAGGCTCGGCCGGATCTTCCACTACCGCGCGAACTTCCTCCAGGACTGGACGATCGCGGAGGATCTCCCGCAGGGCGGCGCCGCGCTCTGGCGACTCGACGCCGCCGCCGCGGGAAGCGGCGTGACCGGCGACCTGCTCGCGCACTGCATCGACACGGCGATGTGGCTGAACGGCGGCATCAAGGATGTCTCCGCCCGCACCGAGACGTTCATCAAGGAGCGCGTCCATCAGGAGACCGGCGCCCCCCAGCCGGTCACGATCGACGACGCCTGCTCATTTCACTGCGGCTTCGAGAACGGATCACTCGGGCTGTTCGAATCGACCCGGTATGCGCGCGGCCACAAGGCGCTCTACACGTTCGAGATCAACGGCGAACACGCGTCGATGCGCTGGGACCTGCACGATCTCAACCGACTGGAGTACTTCGACCACCGCGACGAGGGGATCGTCCGAGGCTGGCGGAACATCCACGTCTCGGACGGCGACCAGCCCTACATGGACCGGTGGTGGGTGCCGGGGCTCTGCATCGGCTACGAACACAGCTTCGTGCACCAGATCGTCGACTTCCTGAAGGCGCTGGAGGACGGCACGCCGTGCCCGCCGACGTTCCGGGACGCCTACGAGACCGCGAAGGTCTGCGATGCGGTGCTCGACTCGGCCCGGGAACGCGCGTGGAAGGACACCGGCGTCGATTGGGCCGGATCCTGAACGACATCGCCGCGGAGCCGTGTGCTCGCCGAACGCCGGAGGCACCGAGTCAGGCGAGGGCGTCGACCCATTCCCGGATCCGACCCACGCCCGCCCGGATCTGGTCCTCGCTGCAGGCGAAGCTGAGTCGGATGTGGTTCCGCGCGACGTCGCCGAAGTCGTCGCCGGGGACCACCGCGACCTCCTTCTCCTCGAGCAACGCTTCGGCGAAGGACCCCGCCGAATCGATCATCCGCCCGCCGGGCGAGGTGAGCCCGAAACACCGGGAGACGTCGGGAAAGGCATAGAAGGCACCGCTCGGCGGCACGGTGTCGAATCGCGCGATCCCGTCGAGGAGATCCGCCACCAGACGGGCCCGCTCGGCGAAGACGATTCGCATCGGACCACTGGTCTCCGGCTGCCGTCGGATCGCTTCGCACGCCGCGGGCATCAGGAACGTCGCGATCCCGCTGGTCATCTGGCTCTGGAGCCGGGTCATCGCCTTGGCGATCGCACCGTCGTCGCCCGGCGCGACGGCCCAGCCGATCCGCCAACCGGTCATCGCCATCGACTTGCTGAGGCCGTTGAGGGTGACGGTGCGTTCCCGGAGCTCGGGAAGCGAGCCGGGACTGAACGGTCCGACGCCCCCCGCCATCTCGGGGTAGGTCAGATCCTCGTAGATCTCGTCGGAGACCAGGGTCGCGGTGGGGTGCGACGCGATCACCCGGGCGAGGCCGGCGAGTTCGTCGGGGGTGTAGCAGACCCCGGTGGGATTGCACGGACTGTTCAGGATCACCGCGACGGTCCGATCGGACATCGCCGCCTCGAGCGCCGCCGGTTCGATCTTGAATCCATCCCGGATGGCGGCGGGGCATTCGACCACCACGCCACCCGCCAGCTCGATCATCGGCCGGTAGCTCAGCCAGGCGGGGGTCACCACGACCACTTCGTCGCCCGGATCGACGAGGCACTGCATGACTTCGAACGCCGCGTGTTTGGCCCCCACGGTGACCACCACGTGCTCGGGGCCGCACTCGATGCGGTTGTGGGTGCGCATCCGATCCGCGATGGCGGTTCGGAGGTCCGGGGATCCCGGGGTCGGGGCGTACTTGGTGTGTCCGGCCGCGAGTGACTCCGAAGCCGCCGTCTTGACGAACCCCGGGGTGTCGAAATCGGGCTCTCCCGCGCCGAATCCGATCACGTCCCGACCGGCGGCGCGAAGGGCCTTCGCTCTGGCGGTGACGGCCAGCGTGGCGGAGCCTCGGAGCGATCGAACTCGTGCGGAGCATTTCATGGACCGGTACCCTAGCGTCCCGCCCCAGTACTCCACCAACCCCCTGTGAAAAACGACAAGATGTCCAACTGCATCATCGGAATAGCCGGAAGCACGCGTCCGAATTCACTCAACCGCCGTCTGGTCCATGTCGCCCTCTCGGGCGCCGAGGCCGAAGGCGCGAAGATCGAACACATCGACCTCCGCGACCTCGGAATCCCGATGTACGACGAGGCATTCGAACAGGAACACGGCATGCCGGACGGCGTCCGGCGGCTCCGGGAGGCCCTCAAGCGGAGCCAGGGCGTCCTCATCGCCAGCCCGGAGTACAACGGATCCCTGACCGCGGTCCTCAAGAACGCGATCGACTGGACCACCCGGCCGGATCCGGAATCACCCGAAGACCCGCCGCTGGTCGCCTGGCGGGGCAAGGTCGCGGGGCTGCTTTCGACGAGCCCGGGCGGGCTCGGCGGAATCCGGGGCCTGGTTCACGCTCGCGCGATCCTCTCCCACGTGGGATCCCACGTGGTCCCGCAGGAGGCGGCGATCCCCTTCGGTCACGACGCCTTCCAGGATGACGGCTCGATCCTCGACGAGAAGCGTCACGCGCTGGTCGAGTCGGTGGGCCGCGCCGTCGCGACCCTCGCCGCCCGACTCCCGCGGGACTGACCTCGCCTGATAGACTCCGGACATGCATTACGAAACCCATGCCTCGCTGGTCGAGGAGCTCGAGGCGCGGATCTTGACAATCCGTGACTCTCTTTGACTACGACACCAAGGTGTCGAAGCGGGAAANCCTCCAGGANGAGATGAACGCCGACGGCTTCTGGGACAACCAGGANGCCGCCCAGGCGCACATCTCGAAGTACAAGCTNGTCAAGGCNCAGATCGATCCNCTCGANGAGGTGATCNCGCTGTTCGAGGACGCNNNGCTCGGCCTCGANCTCGCCAAGGAGGAGGACGACCGCGAACTCCTCGAAGAGGCCGACGAGCAGCTCTTCCAGATCGAACGTCGAATGGACAAGGTCGAGTTGCAGTCGCTGCTCTCCGGGGCGCACGACCATCGGGACTGCTTCGTCGCCATCCAGGCCGGTGACGGCGGCAACGATGCCGACGATTTCGCCGAGATGGTCGACCGGATGTACCTCTACTACTGGGAACAGCAGGGCTGGAAGGTCGAGGAGCTCAGCCGGACCCACGGCACGGAGGTCGGGATCAACGAAGTCTCGTACCACCTGAAGGGCGCGTATGCGTTCGGCAACATGAACTGCGAACGCGGCACCCACCGTCTCGCCCGCGTGAGCCCGTTCAACGCCCAGGGCAAGCGGCAGACCAGTTTCGTGACCGTCGACGTCACCCCGGAGATCGAGGAGACCGATCTCGTGATCCCGGACAACGATCTGGAGATCAGCAACTTCGCGCGATCCAGCGGCCCCGGCGGTCAGAACGTCAACAAGGTCGCCAGCGCGGTCCGCATCGTCCACAAGCCGACCGGAATCATGGTCGTCGCCAGCACCTTCCGCGATCAGCCGCAGAACCGGCGGCAGGCGATGCAGGTGCTGATGGCGAAGCTCGAGCAGATCGAAGAGGAGAAGCGCCAGGCCGAACTCGACGCCGCCACCGGCGGCAAGGTCGATCGCGGCTGGGGCACGCAGATCCGTTCCTACGTCCTCTACGACAACCGGGTCAAGGACCACCGGACCGGGCACGAAGCCGGGAACCCGCAGACCGTCCTCGACGGCGCCCTGCAACCCTTCATCGACGCCGAACTCCAGCGCCGTCGGGCCACGCGTGAGCACGCGGAAGGCTGAGCACGACACCGATCCGCCGCCGGCGCTCGAACTTTCGGGCGTCGCGCGACGCCATCGCTCCGGCCGGGGCGTCGGTCCCGTGGATCTCGTGCTCGACGCCGGCGCCGGTCTCGCGTTGATCGGCGAATCCGGATCGGGCAAGAGCACCCTGCTTCGCATCGTCGCCGGCCTCGACCGCGCCGACCGTGGCGTGGTCCGGGTCGCGGGCGTCGATGTCGGCCGATCCGCGCCCGGTCGCCGAGACGTGGCGTTCGTGTCGCAGGATCTTCCGCTCTACGACCATCTCGACGTCACGATGAACGTCCACATGGCGATCTCGGGACTCGNCCTCGACCGGGAAGCCCGCACCCGCCGCATCGAGGCTTCGATCGAAGCCGCGGATGCGACGGATTTCCGAGATCGACGCGCCGACCGACTCTCGGGTGGCGAACGAGCACGCACCTGCCTCGCCCGGATCCTCGCCCGACGCCCCGCGGTCGCCCTGCTCGACGAGCCCTTCGCCGGACTCGACCGACGACGACGCGACGCGGTGCGTGAACTCGTCTGCTCGACCCTGACGAACGCGGGCACCGCATTCCTCCTGGTGACCCACGACGCCGACGATCTCCGAAGCGTGCCGAGGTCGATCGAACTCGGCCCGGATGGTCGGCTCGAATCGACCCCGCCCCCCGAGCCGTCCTGAATTCGCGGCCCGGGCGAAAACCGGGGATGATGCGAGACGCGGTTTCATCCGCCACCGCCCGACGTCGCCCCTGGGGAAACCATGCCCGGCCCGCAGCACCTGCAGTCCACCTCGAAGACGCACCGGCTCGAGCACCGCCCCACCCTCGACCTCGGTCCGGCGATCTGTGCCGACGACGAGGCGTCNCGTCGACACGAATGGCTGCTGACCAACGGTCGAGGCGGTTACGCCTGCGGCTCGATCGCCGGCGTGCTCGACCGTCGGTATCACGCGGTCCTCGCCGCTGCGGTGGAACCACCCGACACGCGTTCGGTGATCGTGGCGAAACTCGACGAGCGGCTGCCCGCGTTCTGGACGCCGGACCGCACCCGGCTCACCGACCGGGATCCCGAGGACGATCCGACGTCCGATGATCTCACGTTGTCCTCGGACGTCTGGGGCGGGGGCGGTCTCACCGGCTTCGGCCATCGTCACCTGATCCGCTGCCGTGCGAACGACGGTACCGTCGAGCACCAGTGGCTCTGCGGCCGCACCCGCATCTCCCGACGACTGGTGATGCCGCATGGGCACGACGTGACGATCGCCGAATACCGGGTGGAGGCCACCGACCGCCCGATCCGGCTGGCGGTCAAGGTCATCGGCGGCAACCGGCTCGCGGATCTGCTCGCCCCCGGCGCCTCCTGGGCGGCGAGCACGCTCGAACNCGACGACNCCATGCTTCGTCTTCGACTGCCCGAGACCGAGCAGGGCGGAAGCGAGATCGACCTCGCGGTCCGNNTCNCCNGNNGCAGNANCGCCCCGGGCGAGGACTGGTACCGCGGCTATCACCTCGACACCGAGACTCGACGCGGCTACGACGACCTCGACGATCACCTCCTGCTCGCCGAAGCGACCGCCGAACTCGCCGAAGGCGACGTCCTGCGGATCGAACTCGCCGCGGGCGGCGACGCCGGATTCGATTTCCGCGACCGGGATCCGTTCGCAGAGGAGACGACGAGGCGTCGTGGACTGGTCGAGCTCGCCCGGGCCGCGGTCGACGTCGAGCCACCCCCGGTTCACGAGACCCTCGTCGCCGCCGCGGATCGCTTCGTGGTGGACCGACCGACCGTCGACGGCGAGGGCAAGTCGATCATCGCCGGCTATCCGTGGTTCGCGGACTGGGGCCGGGACACCATGATCTCGATCCCCGGCATCTGCCTCGCCACCGGTCGCGCGGAGATCGCCCGGGAGATCCTCGCCACCTTCGCCCGCTTCGTCGACGGCGGCATGATCCCGAACCGGTTCCCCGGTCTCGGTCGTCCCCCCGAGTACAACACCGCGGATGCGGCCCTGCTCTTCATCGAAGCCGTCGGCCGGACCTGGATCGCCTCGGGGGACGAGGATGCCTCGAATGCGAACGCCTTTCTTCGCAGTCTGCTTCCGACCATCGACGAGATCCTCGACGCCCATCGCGCCGGCACGCGACACGGCATCCGCATCGACCCCGCCGACGGCCTGCTCGACCAGGGCGAGGCGGGTCTGCAGCTGACCTGGATGGATGCCCGGATCGATGGCACGGTGGTGACCCCCCGGGCCGGCAAGGCGGTGGAACTCTGTGCGCTGCTCCATTCGGCCTGGCAGTGGCGGGCCCGCTTCGCCGCGGCCTTCGGCGAGAACGGTGAGACCTTCACCGTCGCGGCGGATCAGATCCACACTTCCTTCGACCGCTTCTGGCTGGCAGATCACGGCTACCTCGCCGACGTGGTCGACGGTCCGCACGGACTCGACGGTTCGCTTCGTCCCAACCAGCTCTTCGCGACCGGATGCGCCCATCCCCCGGTGACCGGCGACCGCGCCGCGAGCGTGCTCGAGATCTGTGATCGCGTGCTGCGGATTCCCACCGGGCTCCGGACCCTCGATCCCGCGGATGCGAGATACCAGCCTCGCTACGAGGGCGACCAGGCGACCCGTGATGCCGCGTACCACATGGGCACGAGCTGGCCGTGGCTGCTCGGCCCCTTCGTCCGCACCCACCTGCGGGTCCATCGGGATCCCGACGCGTTGCATCACGTTCTTTCCGACATCGTCGATGAATCGTCGCGCCGCGTGCTGGGCGGGATCGCCGAAGTCCACAGCGGCGACGACCCGCACCGTGCGGGCGGATGCCTCAGCCAGGCGTGGAGCGTCGGCGAGCTGCTTGCCGCACTCCGACTCCTGATCGATCACCGTCGCGGCGTCGCCTCCGACGCCTTCGCGTGAGCCCGCTCCGAAAGCCCCCCCATGACCACGCCTTCCGACGATCACACCGACCCGCCGCACGCACCGACCGCCGAAGACGCGCGACTCGCCGCCGCCGACGACATGGATTCACCGTGGCGCCGCTGGGGGCCGTGGCTCAGCGAACGACAGTGGGGCACGGTGCGGGAGGACTACTCCCCGGACGGTGACGCCTGGGATTCGTTCTCGCACGACGCGGCGCGGAGTCGCGCGTACCGCTGGGGCGAGGACGGCCTCGGCGGCTTCTGCGATCGATCCCAGCGGATCTGCCTCGGACTCGCCCTCTGGAACGGTCGTGATTCGATCCTGAAGGAACGCCTCTTCGGATTGACCAACGGGCAGGGGAATCATGGCGAAGACGTCAAGGAGCAGTATTTCTTCCTCGATGCCACACCCACCGCCTCGTACCTTCGGATGCTCTATCGCTATCCGCAGGCCGCGTTCCCCTACCGGGATCTTCTCGAGACCAACGCGGCGCGGGGGGTCGACGATCGTGAATACGAACTCGTCGACACCGGCGTCTTCGACGACGATCGGTTCTTCGACGTCCAGGTCGAGTACGCCAAGGCCGACGCGGAGGACATCATCCTGCGCGTCGAAGCGACCAATCGGGGGCCGGAGGCGTCGACCCTGCACCTCGTTCCGCAGGCCTGGTTCCGGAACACCTGGTCCTGGGGCACGGACCCCGAACGACCGAGCATGACGAGCGAGGACGACGGATCGATTCGCGTCATGCATCCCGAAGTCGGGACCTACCGGCTCGAGTTCACGAACGAGGCGACCCCGCTCTTCTGCGAGAATGAGACGAACTTTCCGAAGGTCTTCGGCTCCGCCGCGACCTGCCCCCACCCCAAGGACGCGATCCACGACGCGATCGTCGACGGTCGGTCGGACGCGGTGAATCCCGGCGGGCACGGTACGAAGGTCGGGCTGCATCACGTGCTTGAGATTCCGCCGGACGGGACCGTGACCACCCGGATCCGCCTGTCGCCCGTGACCGACCGGCCCGGACTCGCCGACGTGGACGCCATCGTCGAACAGCGACGCGCCGAATGCGACGCCTTCCACCTCTCCCACGAGGCGAAATGCGAATCCGACGACGCGCGGGGGATCCTCCGCCAGGCGCACGCGGGCATGATCTGGGGCTGCCAGTTCTACAACTACGACGTCCGCCGCTGGCTCGAGGGGGATCCGGGACAACCGCCGCCACCCCGCGGACACAAGAACGGCCGCAATCATGAGTGGACGCACATCGCCAACCACGACGTGCTCTCGATGCCGGACGCCTGGGAATATCCGTGGTACGCGACGTGGGACAGCGCCTTTCAGGCCGTCACCTTCGCCGGGATCGATCCGGCATTCGCGAAGCGACAGCTCCTGTTGTTCGTCGACGATCGCTACATGCACCCGAACGGCGAACTCCCCGCCTACGAGTGGGCGTTCGGCGACGTCAACCCCCCGGTCCACGCCTGGGCCGCCTGGCGAACGTTCCAGATCGAACGACACGCGAAGGGCGGCGCCGGCGACATCGACTTCCTCAAACGGATCTTCCACCGACTGCTCCTGAACTTCGCGTGGTGGGTCAACCGCAAGGACGCCGAAGGCCACAACATCTTCGACGGTGGATTCCTCGGCCTCGACAACATCGGCGCGTTCGACCGGAGCGCCCCCCTCCCCGAGGGCTGGCGGCTGCAGCAGGCGGACGCGACCAGCTGGGTCGCCGCCTTCGCCCTGAAGATGATGCGGATCGCGCTCGAACTCGCGCTGCACGACCCGGTCTACCAGGATCTCGCAGGCAAGTTCTTCCTGCACTTCCTCGAGATCGCCCGGGCGATGACGTCGGTCGCCGATTCCGGGACCGGCCTGTGGGACGAGGACGAGAAGTTCTACTTCGACACCCTCGTCGATCCGGACGGGAAGCCGCATCCCCTTCGGATCTTCTCCCTGGTCGGCCTGATCCCGCTCATCGCGGTCGAGACCATCGAGCCGGAGATCCTCGAGCGGCTTCCGGAGTTCGGCGAGACCGTCGAGCGGACGCTCTCCGAGAATCCGGAGATGGCGTCGCTGGTGAGTCGTTGGTCGGTCCCCGGTCGAGGCGATCGCCGACTGCTCTCGCTCCTCCGCGGTCACCGCATGAAGTGCCTCTTCCGCGTCGCGTTCGACGAGGACCGAATGCTCGCCCCGAACGGCATCCGATCGGTGAGTCGCGAGCATCTCAAGGAACCGTTCCGCATGGAACTCGCGGGCCGACAGCTCCAGGTCGACTACGAGCCAGCCGAGAGTCAGACGCCCCTCTTCGGCGGCAACTCCAACTGGCGAGGCCCGGTCTGGTTCCCGTTGAACGTCCTGCTGCTCGAAGCGATGCTGAAGTTCCATCACTACTACGGCGACGACTTCAAGATCGAGTTCCCCAGTGGTGGCGAAACCACGAACATCGCCGCCGCGGCGCAGCGTGTCCGACGACGACTCGTCGATCTCTTTCTCGCGGACGCGGGCGGCCACCGTCCGCTCTTCGGGGACGACTCCCGATTCGACGATCCCGCCTGGAACGGCCTGCTCCCTTTCCACGAGTACTTCTGCGGCGAGACCGGACGAGGCTGCGGCGCGATGCACCAGACCGGCTGGACCGGACTCGTCGCCCGCCTGCTCGATCCGGGCAGCCTCCAGGAAGTCCGGTCCGACCTTCTGGACTGACGCTTCGCCGGTCCGAAAACCGGTCGAAACGACGAACCCGTGATTCGCGGATTCGTATCTGGGGATCGAGGCCATGCCTCGNTCGGACCCGCTTCCGGGGGTCCTTTCAAGGACGGTGATCGAATGCCCCACCGGCATGCGGTCACTCCCGGGTCCACCACTCCGACTGCCTGCGGAGTGGTGGCCCATTTTCCGAAACCTCCAAATCGAAACGCGGCGGCCTCCGACCTGCGAATTCGGAGTCGAAGCGGCGTGTGCGTTACCATGGACCGACCGGTGAACGCCGGACCAGGTGAGGTGGCGGAGCGGTTGAACGCACCGGTCTTGAAAACCGGCGTGGCCTCCGGGTCACCGTGGGTTCGAATCCCACCCTCACCGTTCATTCATCGACCGGCCAGGTTCCTGCCGGTGGCGCCGGCCCGGATCATCGCTCGCACCGGTGGACTTACATCAAGAATCCCGGTATCGATGGGAGGAGATGAGGAAATGAGGACTACCCGAATCGGATTCCTGACCTGGTCGGACCATCAAGGTCAGGGCGATTGGTCGGGATCCCCATGGTCGATACGATCCGCCCTCGATCGAGCGGGCTATGAGATGGTGACCATCGAGTGCGGTCCCTACAACCCTGTCGGTCACGGTCGAAAAATAGGCCTGCGAATCGCCGATCGCTTTCCGCGCATCGGTTCGATCGCCCGTTCGGTGAAACGCACGCTCTTCGAGGGTTCCGATCGCGTCCGAAGGCGATCCATCGACGCGGGCGCGATCGCGGATGCGAACATCGCACGGCTGCGGCCCGATCTCGTGGTGGGCGTCAAGATGAGCCTCGTGATGGGATGGATGCGGAGTTCCCTCCCATTCGTCTACGCGAGTGATGCCACCGCCTCGGAATACGTCAAGGGCTACGCGGCAGGCAAATGGCAGAACACCCGATGGCAGCGTTCGATCATCGAGGCCGAGAGCCGGACGATTCAAAGGGCGGACCGCACGATCCTTTACTTCGATCAACTCGTCGATTCCGCGATCCGGGATCACGGCGGGGACCCCGCACGAATCTCGGTCAGCCACCCGGGTGCCAACATCACCGCAGGTCCCGAATCGAATTCCCCGGAACGCCGGCCGGACCGCGAAGACCTTCAAGTCCTTTTCGTCGCCAGCGATCCCGTTCGGAAACGCCTCGCGCTCGCCGCGGATGTCGTCGACGGCCTTCGTGATCGAGGCTGGGCGGCGACCCTGAACTACATCGGCCCTCCACATCCGGCGGCGGAAAGAAGTTCGGTCCGGTCGGTGGGAAGACTCCGTCTGGAAGGTCCCGAGGACCGAAAGAAGCACTTGGCCGAACTGGAGCGCAACCATGTCAACCTGTTGCCGACGCAGGCCGACATGTGCCCGCTCTCGGTCGCCGAGGCGAGTAGCTCCGGAATTCCGTCGGTGGTTTCGAGACTGGGCGGGCTTCCGCGTTCGGTCATTGAAGGAAAGACCGGACGCTTGCTCGACGTCGATGCCGAACTCGATGATTGGGTGGATGCGTTGGAGTGGACGGTCGCGGACCCTGAACGCTATCGACGCCTATCAGTTGCGGCGCAGGAATACGCAAGAACCGATTTGACCTGGGATGCGTGGGCGGAACGAGCCTCTAAGGTGATCGACGAACTTCTCGAAGACGCCTGACGTCGACGTCCGATCGGCCTGGAGACGCCCGCCGCCCCGGACGACCAACGTCCTTCGGAGCGGTTTCTCGTCGTCTGCGATGGTGCTCGCATGGTGCGGTGGCGTCGACCGGGGAACGGCTCGGCGGCGCTTGACGGCGACCCCCCGACGCACGACGATCACGGGGCGGGCGAGGGGTGTTTCCACGCGGGCACCGAAACGGACCGCATGCCTTCGACCTCCGGTTCGCATCGAGGAATGACGGGTGCAGGACGCCTCACCGGAATCCACGCCGACCGTGCGGCGGTTTTTCGCGGTCGCAGGCCAGCAACTGGGCGGCACCCTTCTGGGTTTCTTGGTGTGGGTGCTTCTCGCCCTGATGCTGATGGTCTCCGAGTTCGGGGAGTTCAACGCCGCCTACGGCGTGGCGATCATGGCGGGAACGCTCGCGAACCTCGGACTCGCCCAGTACGTCACGGTGCCGTTCCGAACCGCCATTCGCAGCGGCGATTTCGCGGTCGCTCGTGGATTGCGACGAGCCGCGCCCTGGTGCGTCGCGGGATCGGGCGTCCTCGCCTCCCTGGTCATCTACCTCGCCCACCTAATGTTCAACCAGATCTCGATGGTCCGGGACGAGAGTTTCGCGGTGGTCCTGGCGATGCTTCCGCTGGTCGGGATCATGCTCTACTTCGTCGCCACGGCGAACACCTACGGTGCGCCGGGACGCGCGATGTTCCTCTCGGTCTCGGGTCTCCAGATCCTGATCGTGATCGGACTGGGTGCGACGTGGTTGCTCGACCGGGACGAGTTCAACATGCTCGACGCCGCGGCGGTGTGGGTCGGCGCGATGATGGCCGTCTGCATCGCCCTCTGGAGATTGAATCTCGCGGTGGAACCCGCGGGATTCAAGCACGGCCGGGAGACGCTGGCCTGGCGGGTCTGGGCCAGCGGCACGCTCCCGTTCTTTCTCGCCGGATCCGCCAGCGTCATGCTGATCCAGACGCCGTTCCTCGTGCTCTGATGGATCCATGCGAGTGGTCGGGAGGCCGCGATGTTCGCGGCCGCGGACCGACTCGCCCAGCTGCTGGCGGTGGCGGGCCTCGCGGGCACCGCGATTTTCCTTCCGCTCCTCGCCGACGCGATCCAGTCCGGCGACCCCCGCCACCTCCGTCGCCTCGTCCGACGCTGGATGAGGCTGCTCGGGACCGCGAACCTCGTCGGCCTCGGCATCCTCGTGGTGTTCGGCGGCCGAATCCTCAAGATCTACGGCCCCGAGTATCGCAGCGCGTATCCGCTTCTCCTCGTGACCGGGACGTCGATCGGATTCTCGACGACCGCGAGCATCGCTCTCAGCATGGTCCAGTACGCGGGCGGGGGATGGTCGGTGATCAAGACCTCCCTGCTCTGGTCGGTCATCGGAATCGTCGCGATGCTCGTCCTTGGCTGGGCGTGGGAGGCGATGGGGGTCGCCCTCGGCCAGGCCGGTGCCTTCGTCGGCATGTACCTGACGTTCATCCTCCAGGCCCGGAGCATCCTCGGTGGGACGAACCCACCCTGCCGGGCATTCGAGGGCGAAACCGACGCCGCCACCTCGCGGTCCGGCGACATCCCACCGGGCGATTGAAGCGGACGGTGCGGGCTCGGCTCCCACGCTTCACCAACGACACCCTCTTCGGCCGTGGGGATGAGTTCGTGGTGCGAATCGATCTCTGTCCGAGATAACGTGCGGAACCTTCATCGGGCAGGCTTGAATCCGCCCCCACCAACCTCGCCGCCACCGAGCTGCGACGTAACCCATTCCAGGATTCACACTTGAGATTCCACCCCGTACCGACGCTTCGGACGGGTACGGTAATGCGTCGAAAATCCTTGGTTCGCCGCCGACGCCGTTGTAGAGTTTCGAGGTGAAGTTTCGATTCGAAATCCTGACCGCGTCCGAATGGAGAAAAAGATGACCGATCGACGATTTGAACGCTATTTGCTCACCGCTGGGGCGACCGCCACGCTCTTCGCCGCTGGAGAGGCCGGCGCCGGGATCGTTTCGAGTACCGGTGGCGTGCCCGCGAATGACGCCACCACCACGCTCTTCACCTTCAACGGCCAGGACGTCGTCGCGGAGAACTCATTCAACACAGGGGCCTTTGGGTGGTATCGAAATGCGAACGTGGACATGCTCGAATCGGCCACGGGGGGATTCGACATGTTCTTCTTCAGCGTGAAGGCCGACGATCCGATCGACTACGATCCAGGTTCGCTATCCAAGAGCNAAGCATCCCGGGTCGGCAAACTCCACAGGAGCAGCAGCACTTTCAAGCAAAGCGCCGGGATCCTGAGCCTCGGAACGGACAACCTGATCGGTTTCAAGATCTCGGACGGTAGCTCCCAGAACTTCTACGGCTGGATCGAATACACCCTCCAACTCGATGGAGCGGCGAACGAACGCAATCAATTCCTCTTCACCATCAACGCCTGGGCCTACAACGACGTCGCGAACCAGGGCATCATCTCCGGGCAGAACATCGCGGCCGGCAGCAATGCCGTTCCCGGGCTCGGCGGTCTCGCCGCCCTCGCGATCGGCGCCGCGGGCGTCCGATCCCGACGACAGCGCATCGCCTGAACACGCGGGCATCACCGCGTTCCGGAAATCAACCCGCCCTGGACGACCAACGTCGTCCGGGGCGGTCTGTTAATCGGGCCGAACCACGAACGGGGTTCATGTGTCGCATGGCTCTTGTTGAGACCGGAACCCAATTGAAACGAGGACAGAGGCGAGATGTTGAGACTGAAAATCAGTTGGCGGGGGAACCACGGTCCACTTCTTGCGACTCGGAATCAGTTGATCCAATTCGACCGAATGTTCTTTGACTTGATGGAGCGAATGGCATTTTCTAGGTGTTGTCGAGTGTGGATTCAAACCTCCGAGGAGACATTCATGTCAAGTAACAACCATGGCACTTGCGGCACCTGCGACTACTTCGGCGATGGAATCGAACAGCAGCAGCTGATTCAGATCCGCATCAATCCGGAGTCGGCCCCCGAGGCGTTCAGTGCCTGCGCCGCCCCGCGCAACGCCGAGATCCACCTTTCGGTCGGCCCGCGAGCCGGCTGCGATGCCTGGAAGCCCGCCGCCTGATCAGACGGACGTCACCGTGTCTCCAGCAGGCACGCCGCCCCGGACGACCTTTTCGTCGTTCGGGGCGGTTCTTGTTTCGCATTCATCCTTCCGGGCGGGAACGGGCGAGGCGGGCGACCGTGGACGATCCACGGGGCGAAATCCGTTCCCCGGCAGGATCAGACGCCTTCCCGCACGACCGCCTCCCAGCCCTCGCCGGCATGAACCAATCGCCCATGCTCGAGCAGCATGACGAACTCCACGCCGACCGCGGATTCGGTCGTGATCAGGAAGGTCGATTCCGCGTCGTCGCCGGCGACCGCGGCCGCCGACTCGCAGTGGACCACCGCCGCGGAGAGACTCCGGTACACCCCGGCCAACGACCAGTCGTTGCCGGCCCCCTGCTTCTGCACTCGGTAGGTCATTGCGATCATCCCCGGAGGTTCCACGGCGTTTCATGGCGTTCGAACAATGCGACGTGCGTCGGTGATGAAGATACGTCACGCAATGCCGGGAGGTGATGGGGCGTCCTCCCACTCTTCCCGGCAATCGAGCCGACGTCGTCGTCGTCTCGGAGCGACCGTCCGTCGCATTCAATCGACGCGAACCACGAGGATCGTGCAATCGTCGTCAAGCGGCTGGCCGTCGGCGAACCGGTGAACGAAGTCGAACAGATCGGCGACCTGCGACTCCGCGGATCGATCTCGGCCGGCGACCGCCGTCTCGAGCAGCCGATCGAGCCCCAGTATCTCGCCTTCCGGGTTCCGGCACTCCCAGGCACCGTCGCTCGCGACGAGCAACACGTCGCCGGACGCGACCTCCAAGGTCGTCGATCGATAGCCGGACGGCTGAATACCCAGTGGGATGCCGCCCGCCTTGATCTCCTCGAATCGATCCTCGCCCGACCGCAGCAGGAAACCCGGGTGCCCGGCCGACGCCACTTCGAGCGAACCGTTCGGCCGGTCGAGGATCGCCGCGAAGAGGACCATGAAGAGTCCTGCGGACGACTCGAGGCAGAGTCGATGATTCGCCAGTTCGATCGCGCTCGCGAGATCGGATTCGGTCATGATCGACGCCCGGACATAGGCGCGAGCCGTCGCCACGAAAAGGGCCGAAGGCATGCCGTGGCCGGTGGCATCGCCCAGGCCGATGGCGATCCGACCGTCACCGAGTTCGCCGTAGTCGAAGTAGTCACCGCCGGTCTGATCACTGGGGATGACGCGACCCGCCATCGAGACTCCGGCGTCGTTCAAAGGTTCCGCAGGCAGCAGCGACTCCTGCACGACTCTCGCCGAATCGAGTGACGCCTGGGTTCGGGCGAGTTCGTCGAGCCGCGGAAAGGCTTCGTCGAGTGCGCTGCCCAACATGGCCAGTTCATCCTGACCGCCGAGCCCGACCCGGGCGGACCGATCGCCTTCCGCGGCCCGCGAAACCACCTCGGCGATGCGGCGGACCGGCCGGAGCACGACCCACCAGGTCCCGAAGAGCACGATGCCGATGGCGGTCAGCGCGATCGCGATCACCGCGCCGGCGCGAGCGAGCACCAACCGGTCGGCGTTGCGGGTCATCACTTCCCGGGATCGCCCGGACACGAGCACCCAACCCGGTTCCTCGATCGGGGCGAACGCGACCATCCGAACGTCGTCGTCGACGGCACTGGTCGCGATCTCCTCGACGAACGATTCCCCGACCGCGGCCCGTGCGATCAGGTCCTCGAATCGCACCGCCCGATCCGGACCGTCGTCCTGTCGCTCCCGAACCACGAAGTCGCCCACCGAGCCGTCTTCGAACTCCGAGCCGGCGCCCGGCGAACTCGCGACGACCTGGCCGTTCTCGTCGACGATCGCCCAATCCTCGCAGTCGAGATCCCGTCGCTCGATCATCAGCCCGAACGCGTCGACTTCAACGTCGACGAACACCCCGCCGATGAATCGGCCACCCGACATAACCGGGGCGAGATAGGCGATCATCCGGGTCCGCACGCCGTTCTTGTCGATCTGAATCTGATCCCAGAAGCGTTCCGCGGAATCCTTCAGCTGCACGTATCGAGGCAGCTTCGCGATGTCGTACCGCGCGGTCAGGTCGATCTCCTCGATTCCGCCCAGTGATCGCTCGGCGTAGCCGAAGAAGATGCCCTTTCGCTCCGGTCCCGGACTCGCTTCCCAGGCGATTCCAAAGCCGAACAGGATCGGATCCTGCGCGACGATTCCGTGGGCGAGCCCGAAGAGTTCGTCCCGGGTCCAATCCTTGACGTCCGAGACTGAAATCGAAGCGGTCTCGGCGACCTGGGCCATGCGGCGACACTGGCCGTCGATGACGGTGGCGACGTTCCGGGCGGAACGCCGCATCCGGTTGGAACCCTCCTGAATGATGCGAGAACGGGTCTCCACGAGGTCGGCACGGATCGCCAGGGCCAGCAGGATCGCCAACGGAACGATGATCGCGATGGAGACCTTTCCGCGGAGTTTCATCGGTGGTGGGGGCCGTGGGGTGAATCCGGGGCATCCAGGGCGGCGAACCCTCCCGGCAACGTCCAGGGGCCCTGATCCCTCGAAATCCTACCTTTTCACGGCCACACAGGCCGTCCAACCACGGAGCCAGAATCAATGTTCCTCACCGCACTCATTGCATCCACGACTCTCCTCTCGCCGCCCTGCCAGTCGAGCTGCCCGATGGAAATGTCGGAGACCCTCGCCGGTGCCCGCTCCAGCGCCCCGAACGACATCGTGGCCGTCGCCGCCGGCGCCGGTGACTTCAACACCCTCATCGCCGCGGCCAAGGCCGCCGGCCTCGTCGGTGTGCTGCAGAGCGACGGCCCGCTCACGGTCTTCGCCCCGACCGACGCCGCCTTCGCGAAGCTCCCCAAGGGAACCGTCGAGACGCTGCTGAAGCCCGAAAACAAGCAGGCCCTCGTCGAGATCCTCACCTACCACGTGGTCCCCGGAAAGCTCGAAGCCAGCGACGTCCTCAAGAAGAAGACCCTCGATACTGCGAACGGCGAACGTGCCAAGATCGCGATGAAGAACGGCAAGCCCACGATCGCCGGTGCGAACATCGTCGCCACCGACATCGAAGCATCCAACGGCGTCATCCACGTGATCGACGCGGTCATGATCCCCGAGCAGCGTGACGTCGTCGACGTCGCGGTCGCGGCCGGTACCTTCAAGACCCTCGCCGCCGCCCTCGGCGCCGCGGACCTCGTGACCACCCTCAAGGGCAAGGGCCCCTTCACCGTGCTCGCCCCGAACGACGCCGCCTTCGCGAAGCTCCCCAAGGGCACCGTCGAAACCCTCCTGCTTCCCGAGAACAAGGGCAAGCTCAAGGAAATCCTGCTCGCCCACGTCGTCCCCGGACGCGTCTACTCCGATCAGGTCGTCAAGCTGAAGATGGCCCCCACCGTCGGCGGCTTCAAGGCACCGATCACCGTCAAGGACGGCAAGGTCATGGTCGACGGAGCCACCGTCGTCGCAGCCGACATCGAAGCGTCGAACGGAGTAATCCACGTCATCGACACCGTCATCATCCCCGACTGATCTTCAGTCGCACCGAAAGGTGGCCGGAATGACCGGTTTGACCCTTAACTATGGGAGTCGGGCGCTTCAAGCGTCCGGCTCCCCTTCCCGGCCCGCTACACTCCCACGTCCAGCGGCTCGAACTCGAACCGCGGCGAAACAGGGAGTGAACGTGGAAACGATGGAAGAACCCATTCTCGAGCGGGTCGCACGAAACGAGCCAGGTGCAGTGGACGAGATGATGAGTCGCTTCGGTGGCCTCGTGTGGTCCCTCGCCCGGAGATCCTGCCCCACCTCGGCGGAAGCCGAAGACGCGGTCCAGGAGATATTTGTGGAAATCTGGCGGACCGCAGCACGTTTCGACGCCTCGATCGCGGGTGAAGCGACCTTCGTCGCGATGATCACCCGGCGCAGACTGATCGACCGGACCCGACGGCGCTCCCGTCGACCGGAATCCGTGGCCCTCACCGAATCTTCGCCGGCCCCGGAGCCGAACAATGACGGGTTGGAGGTCGCGGAGGAAGCGGGTGTCGCTTCGGACGCGTTCGAGAAGCTCCGGCCGGAGCAGCAGAAGGTGCTTCGACTGGCCATTCACCACGGACGATCCCACGAACAGATCGCAGCCACCACCGGCATGCCTCTGGGGACCGTCAAGACTCACGCGAGGCGGGGGCTGATTCGCCTTCGCCAACTCCTCGAGGGCAGTGGCCTTCAGGGACTTGACGCGACTGGAACGCTCGGAGGCGCATCGTGAACGATTTCAACAACGATCACTCACAGGACGACGCCCTGTACCACGTCGAGCTTCCGCCCGAAGAACTGTTCGACCTGCTTTCCGATCGTGCCCTCTTCGGGCTCGATGACGCCGAGTCGACGCGACTCGAGGAACTTTTCCAGTCCAACTCGTGGGTGCGGGCCGACTGCCTCGATGAAGCCGCCGCCGAGCTGGTGTCGGTATTCGGTCANGCCGAGCCGATGCCTTCCGACGTCGCCGACCGAGTGCGAAACGGCGTTCACGACGAGATCGCGGACGCGGTGCCTGCGCCGCTCGCGTTCCCCGTTCAGGAAGAATCCCCCGCCGCGTCCAATCCCTCCACGGGCTGGCTCGGATGGGTCGCCGCCGCCGCCGCGATCGCCCTGGCCGTGGTTGCTTGGCAGCCCGAATCGCCCGGGGTCCGCAGTTCATCCCAGCTCGTTTCGTGGGTCGACAATCACCCTGACGCCGTTCGGTGGGACTGGGCCCCCGGCCTTGTGAACCCCGCCGAAGGCGTCACTGGTTACGTCACCTTCAGTCCCGAGTCGCAGGAGGGCTACATGCTGATCAAGGGCCTCGAGCCCAACGATCCGCGTATCCAGCAGTACCAGCTCTGGATCTGGGACCAGGAACGAGAGCCTGATCCGACGAATCCCACGCCGCTGGCGGCAGACGTCCACCCCGTCGATGGAGGCGTCTTCGACGTCAACGATCGCGGTGAGGTCGTCGTCCCGATCAGGCTTCCGCTCCGGGTCGACACCCCCTATCTCTTCGCCGTGACGGTGGAGCGACCGGGCGGCGTGGTCAAGAGTGACAAGAGCTCGGTCCCGCTGATCGCGGGCCCGCCGGCTTCGGACGCCTGAGCCCGGATTCAATCGCAACCGGACCCCGAGGGCCCGGTAGCATTCGTCCTGTACGAATGCTACCGGGTCTTTTTTCATCTCCACCCCCGGACCCCGGACGAACGATCTCCGGCAACGGACGTAGATCTTCCAGCGAGAACCGTCCGGGCAGTTCCTCGCCACCGAAAATCACCACGAACACCACGGATCCAATCACGCATGACCGCTTCGAATCCGATCATCCTCTCCCTGATCCTCGGCACCGTCTTCCCGACGTTCGCACTCGCGCAGGATGGCGGCGCATCGATGTATCGCTTCCCCGACATCTCGAAGAACGAGATCGTCTTCGCCTATGGAAACGACCTCTGGCGGGTCCCGGTCGAAGGCGGCACCGCACTGCCGCTCGCCTCACCGGAAGGGGTCGAGACGATCCCCCGTTTCTCGCCCGACGGCTCCGAGGTCGCGTTCGTCGGAAACTATGACGGCAATCGGGACATCTACGTGGTCCCGACCCAGGGCGGGATGCCGCGCCGGATCACCCACCACCCGACCGGCGAGCGGCTCAGCGACTGGACCGCCGACGGCGATCTGCTCTACAGCGCTCGCGGGATGGGTGGCGTGCCCAGAGCGGAACGGATCTACAAGGTCGGCGGCGAAGGCGGACTGTCCGAAGCCCTGCCGATGCCGTACGGCGCGAACGCCGCGATCGACCGGACCGGGACCTGGGTCGCGTACACCCCGAACCAGCGGGACGGCCGGACCTGGAAGCGCTACCGCGGCGGCATGGCCAGCGACATCTGGCTGGTGAACCTCGAGAACGGCGAGTCACGCCGCGTGACCGACTGGGAGGGTACGGACACCATGCCCATGTGGCACGGTGACGATCTCTACTACCTCTCGGATGCGGGCGACGACCACCGGCTCAACCTCTGGCGGTACGACGTCGACTCCGGCGATCGCGAACAGCTCACCCGCTTCGCGAACTACGACATCAAGTGGCCCGCGATCGGCCCGGACGACGACGGCCCGGCCCGCTTCGTCTTCCAGAACGGTGCCGACCTCTACGTGCACGACGCCCGCGACCGGATGACCACCCCGGTCGAGATCGATATTCCCGGCGCGACCGCCAGCCTCCGTCCGCGGATGGTGGACGCCTCCGACTACATGCAGGGCTGGTCGATCTCCCCGTCGGGCAAGCGGGTCGCCGCCACCGCCCGGGGCGATCTCTGGACGCTGCCGGCGAAGAACGGAAGCCCCCGCAACCTCTCCCGGACCTCCGGCGTCGCCGAACGATCCCCCTCGTGGAGCCCGGACGGGAAGTGGATCGCCTACTTCTCCGACGAGCCCGGCGAATACGAACTCTTCGTCCGACGCAGCGACGGCCGTGACGAACCTCGCCGACTCACCGACGACATGGGCGTCTTCAAGAACGCGATCCACTGGGGGCCCGATTCCTCCTTCCTGGTCTACGCCGACAAGACCGGCGACGCCCACCGGGTCGACGTCGAAAGCGGGGAGCGGACCACCTTCGCCCACAACGATCGCGGCGTGTTTCCGAAGCCGAGCTTCACCACCGACGGCCGCTGGGCCGCCTGGTCGGGCACGGTCGGGGACTCCGGAATGGGCCGGATCCACCTCCACGACTTCGACTCCGGCGAGACCCACGTGGTCACCAGCGGAATGTTCAACGACAACTCGCCCGCGTTCGATCGTGACGGCGACTGGCTCTACTTCACGAGCGATCGTCGCTTCGCGCCCAGCTACTCGTCGCTCGACGGCACCTGGATCTACGACCAAAGCGGCATGCTGGTCGCGGTCCCGCTTCGAGCGGACGTCGAAAGTCCGTGGCTCGAGGAGAGCGACGAGCAGGAATGGGAGGACGAGGACGCCGAGGAGGATGAATCCGCGGACGACGCCGAATCGGACGAGGAAGAGGACGCGGACGACGAACCCCAGGGCCACCCGGATCCCATCACGGGAACCTGGGAGTGCACGGCGGACATCCCGCAGATGGGTTCGATTCCGATGACCATCATGCTGGTCCTCAACGACGACGATCTCGTGACCGGCACGGTGTCCACCGCGATGTTCGCCGGCGACCTCGTCGGCACCTTCGATCCCGAGTCCAAGGCCCTGAACCTCGTGATGACCATCGAGAACGGTCCCACCGTCGACATCGAACTGGTGATCGACGGCGAATCGGTCAGCGGCGCCGGCAAACCCGATGACGGCGCCCCCGGCGCCACGATCAGCGGCACCCGCAACCCCTTCGAAGGCGGCGACGACGAGGAGGACGCGGAAAACGAGGAGGAGGCCGACGATGCCGACAAGGTCGAGATCGACCTCGAAGGCTTCGAAGGCCGGGCGATGCCGCTTCCGGTCCGCCCCGGTGCGTTCCGAAACCTCGCGGTCAACGATCGCGGCCATCTGATGTACGTCCGCCGCGGCCAGAACGGCGGCATCAAGTCGTTCGACCTGAGCGACCGGAACCCGAGCGAGAAGTCCGCGGGCTCCGGCGGCAGCTTCCAGATGACCCCGGACGGCAAGAAGCTCCTTGTCCCGCAGGGCTCGGGTGCGGTGATCCGCAAGGCGGGCAGCGACGGCGGCGACCGGGTGGTCACCGGCCCGATGCTCGTCTCGATCAACCCCCGCGATGAATGGCGGCAGCTCGTCACCGACGCCTGGCGCATCCAGCGTGACCACTTCTACGATCCCGGCCTGCACGGTGTGGACTGGGAAGCGGTGCTCGACACCTATCTGCCGCTCGTCGACCAGGCCGCGACCCGCGAGGACGTGGGCCACATCATCGGCGAGATGATCGCCGAGTTGAACGTCGGCCACGCCTACTACTACGGCAACTCCGGCGACATCGAGCGTACGTCCTCGGTGAACGTCGGCATGCTCGGCGTCGACTGGGCCCCGGCTCCCGCGGAGGGCGATCGGCCCGACGGATACCGGATCGCCCGGGTCCTCGGTGGCGGCGTCTGGGATGTGGACGCCCGTGGCCCGCTTCAGGAACCGGGCCTCGATCTCGGCGAGGGCGACATCGTCCTCGCGGTGAACGGCGTCGACATGGATCTCGCCCGTGATCCCTACGCGGCGTTCGTCGGCACCGCGGGAAGCAGCGTGGTGCTCACCGTCGCCGACGAGGAGTCGGAGACCGGAACCCGCGACGTCGTCGTCAAGACGATCTCCGGCGAAGGCAATCTCCGATATCGCGACTGGATCGAGAATCGGCGTGCGATGGTCGAGGAGATGAGCGACGGCAAGGTCGGCTACATCTACGTCCCCAACACCGGCCGTGACGGCCAGAGCGACCTGGTCCGGCAGTATCACGGCCAGTCGCATCTTCCGGCTCTCGTCATCGACGAACGCTGGAACGGCGGCGGGCAGATCCCCGACCGGTTCATCGAACTCCTGAACCGTCCGGTCACCAACTACTGGGCGACCCGTGACTCGAAGGACTGGCGATGGCCGAGAGGCGTGCACGCCGGGCCGAAGGCGATGCTGATCAACGGTCTCGCCGGTTCCGGTGGGGACATGTTCCCGTGGCTCTTCCGTCACAACGATCTCGGCCCCCTGATCGGGACCCGGACCTGGGGCGGCCTGGTGGGCATCTCCGGCAACCCGTCGCTCATCGACGGCGGCTACACCGCGGTGCCGACCTTCGGTTTCTACGAGACGGACGGCACCTGGGGCATCGAGGGCCACGGCGTCGATCCCGACATCGAGGTGATCGACGATCCCGGCCTGATGCTCGAGGGCGGCGATCCGCAGCTCGAGACCGCGGTCCAGGTGATGCTCGAGGCGCTCGCCAACGGTGAGGGTCTGCAGCCGACCGAGCGTCCCGCCGGCCCCGACCGCAGCGGGATGGGCATCACGGAAGAGGACAAGTAGTCCTCACCCGACGGCACCCCTGGCTGGGTCAACGACCGCTGCCCGACGATTCGATCGTCGGGCCGCGTTTCATTTCAGAGCGAGCGGGACGAGGAGTGACCCGCGGAATCAGCCGCCCATCGCGCCGGCGATGCGACCCTCGAGAATCTCCATGTCGGTGATCCGCCCCTCGAGCACGTCCCGCCGGATCGCGTCGATGCGGGCGACCAGGATCTCGATCGCGTCGGCCGAAACCGCGGGGTCATACGGCGGATCGGGGAACTGGACGATGCGCCAACCCACCGGCTGAAGCCGCATCCGGTAGACCTCGGTGCCGATCCGAAGAATGGCGAGATCGCCGCCGCTCGAGAACACCGACGCTCGTTCGATCGCCTCGAACTGCTCGAGGTACGCGGAACGGAGCATGATCTTCCCGGCGTTCGCACCGTAGGCCCCGTAGGTGTCGGCCATCGCGTCACGCAGCTCGACCATCTCCTTCGCCGCGTCCTCCCGGGCCTGCAGCAGCCGGCAGAAGTCGGGGAGTCGTTCGCAGTCGGTCGCCGTCCGCAACGCTTCGAGGTAGCGATTGAAGGACTGCCCCGCCGCCGACTTCAGCGAGGCGAGCAGGGATTCGGGGGATGCCGCGTCGATGGTCACCGGGCCCATGGCCACGCCGCTGGAAGCGCACCCCCCGGCGGTCGCGAGCGTGCCCCCGCCCACCATCAAAGCCGCGGCGAGCAGCGTGGTGCGGGCCGATCGGCGGAGGAATGAAGGCGTGCGAGCGTCGATCGGCATGGTTCGGTTCCCAGGGATTCGTACGGGGAGGAACGAGTGGTCGAACGCGGTGATGCGGGCGAAGGGTCACGAGCGGACGGCTCAGTCGAATCCGCCGTAGTCGTTGAGGTCGTCGCCACCGGAACCGCTCTGGATCGCGACCACGACCGCGATGCCCGCGAGGGCGGCGACGCAGAGCAGGCGGAGGGTGAGTCCCGCCCACGGCGGGAGCTTCGCGATCCAGGGATTCTCGAGCGGCAGGAGCACGATCGGCGCGCCCGCCGCGACCCCCCAGACCCACCACGGGAATTCCCCGTAGGTCTGGCGATAGCCGGCGACCGGGAACACCACGAGCAGGACCGTGGCGGCGAGAAGCCCACCGCGTCCGATCGAAGGTCCGCCGCTGAATCGGGCCGCAAGGGCGGCCACCAGGCTGGTGCCGGCGGCGACCGCGGCGAGGAACGTGAGGGTGATCCAACTGGCGGCGTCGGCGATCGGGGCGAGGGCCGCGAAGGTGATGAAGAACGCGAGCGGCAACGTGACCCCGGGGCGGGCCTCCACGACCTTGTCGAGGGCGAGGAAGCCGAAGGCCGTCGCCAGTCCCATCGCAATCTGGTCGGCGGGCCCGGTCCCGCTGAACATCGACTTCGCCTCACCGCCCGCGAGTTCCGCGATTAACGGAAGACCGGCGACGATCGCCCCGGCGAGACACGCCACGAGTTCCGTCGCGGGCCATTTGCGTTCGCGTTCCGCCGAACCGGTCATCGGTCCGAGGATCGCGAAGATCGCGGCGAGCACCGCGGCCAAGCCGACCCACTGGGCGCGTTCCGACGGCGGGAAGGGCGGCACGCCGTTCTCCGCGACGAACGACGCGAAGACGCCGACCGCGAGGGCCAACCCGAAGCAGGCGCTCGAGAGCCATCGCCACTTGCGGAGCGGCGGCAGCAGCCAGCACAGGGCCACGAGGCCGCCGCCGGCGAGCACGGGAAGGATCATCGAGAAGATGACGGTCTTGATCACGGGAGTCGGCTCCGGAACCGGGACGTCGCCCGATTCGATCGTTTCATCTGGTCCAGTCGCCTTCGAGCCCGACCACGAGTCGGACGTCGTCGCCGAGGGCCTTGTTGTTGACGCCCCAGTTCATGCCGAAATCGGATCGCTTGACTTCGAAGGTGGCTTCGAATCCGGCCTTCTTCTGAACCGGGTTGCCGGCGAGGCCGGTGAACTCGACCCGGGCGGTGACCGGCCGGGTGACGCCGTGCATGGTGAAGTCACCGGTGATGTTCCAGACGCCGTCGCCCGTCGAATCGCCGCCGGTCGAGACGAAGCGGATGGTCTCGTATTCCTTGGCGTTGAAGAACTGCGGGCCGATGATGGTGCGGTCGAGCTTCTCGGTGCCGGAGTGCACGCTCTCGACCTGCACGGTCACGTCGAAGGTCGGGGCGGTCTTGCCGTCCTCCGCATAGGTCATGGTGCCGTCGACCTGGTCGAACATGCCCCAGAACTGTCCGGCCCCCACGTGATGGATTCGGAAGAGCGCCATGCAGTGCACCGGGTCGAGTTTGAAGTCGAGCGGGGCCGCGGCGGTGGCGGCGGGAGTCGCGACGGGCTGTGCGGTGGCGGCGAAGCCACCGACCAGGCCGGCACCCCCGAGGGCGGCGGCGGCGAGCAGGCAGCGGACGGGTCGGATCGAACGTCGGGTCGAACGTCTGGTTGAGAAAGGACGCATGGCGAGGCACTCCGGGGACGGTCGGTCTCCGCACGTCGGCGTCGGGCCGGGACGCGGGAGGACCAGATAGGAAGGTTCATGATAGTGGGCCTCGACCCCGGTCTTCGACCGCGACCTCGGGGTTCTCCACGACGCGTTTCACCCCTCCCGGGCGGCGCGGGGTCGTGGATCACGGCTCGCGATTCCGCCCGGCCGGGAATCACCGGAGGCGTCCCCCCGGGGCTCGCGGAATGCCGGTTATCCGGTCCCGCCCCGCCAGACGGCAGTCGGCGGCGGGTCGATTCCCTCGGAAACTTGTCGCCACCGCGCGGTGAGGTATACTCCCCCTCCGGCCGAGACTTGCGGCCGGCGACAATCCAAGCGATTGCCAAATCGCGGGTGTAGCTCAGTGGTAGAGCGTCACGTTGCCAACGTGAATGTCGGGCGTTCGAATCGCCTCACCCGCTTTGAAAAGAACACCGCCCTTGGCCGATGCCGGGGGCGGTTGTCGTTCTGGGGGTCGAAATCTGCGCACTTAGGAGACGCGTTCGGCTTCCACCCTGGGGCCCAATGACGCGTAGAGCCTCCCCATCGCATCAACCGCCTGATCAATGGCCCCGGGCCAGC
>NZFT01000088.1 GCA_002690755.1 Phycisphaerae bacterium | reverse complement strand
CACGTCATGGGTCTCGGCCAGTTGAAGCAGTTCGTCGATCGCCCCCACCACCTCCTCGGGGAACGGCGGGAGCGGCGACGGATCGAGATCCACCATCCGTTCCGCGGCGCTGCTCGCCGAGAACTCGTTCACGTCCAGGATGCATCGAGCGTGATCACGCAGTCCCTTGAGCGTCGCGGGCGGCCCGTTGACGCCACCGCCCTCCCGAACGCGTTCCCAGTAGCCGCGTCCCTGTTCGACGATCTCACCCAGTTCGGCGAGGATCACGGTGGTGGTGGTCGGCAGAAATCCGATCATCGGCACCGTCCCCTCACCGAGCAGGCTTTCGGTACGACCGATCAGCTGGATCGAGTCGACCCGGCGATCGATGGCCTGCGACGCGGGATCGATCTCGTTGATCCGTTCGATCTCGTCGCCGAAGAGATCCAGCCGGACCGGCAGTCCCCCGTTCGGCGGGAAGAGATCCAGCAGTCCGCCGCGGATCGCGAATTCACCGGGCGTCTCGACCACATCGGTCCGCGCCCAGCCCGCCTCGGTCAGCCACGCCGAGAACTCGGCGAGATCGAGGGACTCGCCCGCGCGGATCACTCGCAACCGGTCGGGAAGATCCACCGCGGCGGGAACGCCCTGCATGAGGCCGGGGAAGGGCGCGACGATGATCGCCGGGGGCTTCTCCTCGATCACTCGACGCAGCAGTCCGAGCCGCGCCCCCACCAGGTCGAGGGAGGCGTCGCTCTCCCCGGGCATCACCTCGAGCGCTGGAAACGCCACGGCGTCGAGCCCCAGATCAAGCAGTTCGTCGACCGCCTCGTCGGCGTCGTCGAGGTGCGGGACCACCAGAAGCACCGGTCCCGGCGCGGAACGCGCGACGACGCCGGCGAGAAGCGTGGTGCTGCTTCCCGCGGCACCGCGGGCGGACACGTCGCCGCCGAGTCCGATCAGATCGCCGAGCGCCACCAGCGATGCCGCCGTCGCCATGCGATCGAACCACCAGGCGTCGGCCTTCACGGCGGCGGACTCGGTCGAGCCGGGTGACCTGGTCATGGCGACCCCTCGCCGCGCGGGACCGACGGGTGGACGAGCAACGGCGCGGCGCGTCGTGCGGTGACGGGACCGACACCGGGAACCGCTTCGAGATCCCACGGTCCCCCGCCATCGAATCCACCCGCACGCCGGTAAAGTTCGAGCCGACGCCCGATCGCCGGACCGATGCCGGGTACGAGGGTCCAGGTCGCCGTCGATGCCGTCCGGGGATCGATGCGAACGATGCGTGTGACCTCGGCGGACGTTCCGACGTCGCGGGCGACCGGCGGCGGCGGATACCTGAACGGCAACCACATCAAGGCCGCCAGCCCGACCACGGACAGGAGACGAAGCGCGGATTTGGCGTCTTTCAGGGCCTGAGCGTCCATGCCGACCGGATCACTCATTCGAGTGACCCACCCGATCCCCGGCTGGCGTGGGTGGATGCGCGCCGGGCGGGACCCACGGTCCGAGCGGTCGACGAAGGCGTCGTCGCATCGAGACCAGGCGAGCGAACGCCGGACGCGGCGTGCCATCCTCTTCGACGATCCCGAATCCGGACTCACCGCCGGGATCGGGGGTCGCATTGTCGGTATGCGCCGACCAGCAGATCGCCTCGACGTAGGGCTTCGACAGCGCCAACGGAATCACCTTCGCCGCCCACGAGGCCTGGCGTTCCGGCGTCCACGCCTCGCCCCAGCGCCCCGCACCCTCGCCGAGATTCCGGCAGGGCGCGCCGCATGCGGAGAGGAGCAGCGGATGTTCATCGCCGAAGAAGCGATCCAGGGAATCGCTCAGGGTCATGAGGTCGCGACTTCGCGTGCCGGGCTCGGTCCCCCCCACGATCAAACGGGCCCCGATGCTGTCGAAGCGGAGTCCCTCCGCGCCGAGCCGCTCGAGGAACTCGAACGCCCCGATCGAACCGCTCACCCGGGCGGTGGTGTCGCCGAACAGGTCGTGGACCTCGATCATGCGCCGGGCGGTGCGCTTGTGTCGTCGAATGAGCAGTTCCGCGGTCCGGATCGCGTCGATGACTTCGGTGATCGGACGCGGGCCGCCGCGGCAGAGGTGGAGCCCCGCGGAGATCTTCCACATGCCGACGTGCTTGATGTACCGGGTGACGACCTGTTCGAGGTAGTCGTAGAGTGGATCCCGCAACGAGGCGTAGTCGAATCGGAAGACTTCGGCCCAGTCCGGCAACGATCCCGGCGAGAAGTCGACGAGCGGTCCGGCGATGATCGGTTTACCCGTCTCGTGCGCCCAGCTCAGCCATCGATCGAGGGACGTGAAGTCGTATTTTCCGCGCTTCGATTCGATCTCCCGCCACCGCATGGGCACGGTGACCAGATCGAACGATTCGAGGGTCGGCCCGATCAGGGCCGGATCGGTCCGCGGATCGATGATCGTCCCGAGCGTGGTCGACGAGGCGGTCTTCCTGCCGTATCGCCGATGCAGGAGAATGTCCGCGTGGGCCATCGCGAGCTCGTCGGTGGCCTGCATGCCGAGGTCGATCGCACTCGCGGCGAGCAGGCCCTCCGCGTCGAGATCGGGGGCGACGAGGGCCTGGGTGAAGGCGTCGCGGGCCCGCTCGAAATGCTCCGCCGCGAACGGTGCGAAGCCCGGGTTGAACATCAACCAGTCCTCGCACTTGTGGATGTAGGTCTTCATCCGGTGCCGGGCGAGCTCGAGCGCGAGGTCGTAGGGCTTTTCGCGGGGCGGAAGCAGGCAGGTCTGCAGGATCAGGTCGCCGGCCCGGCCGATGTCCGCCTGGACGCGGAATGCGGCGTCCGGAACGTCCTTGGTACGGATGTGGAAGGTGCCACCGTGCTCGTCGGCCTGGAACCGGGTGTCCGCCCGCATGCTGGCGTCTCCGGCGCCGAGCATGCGTGCTCCCACCGGTGGACGACCGACGCGGATCCCGGTCCGCTCGTCAAGCTTGAATCGGAACTCCGCCACGCCGACTCCGTTCGAGGGTGACGGAGGTGTCACCGGGGTGGAGTGTACCGGACACCGGGCCTTCGCTCCCGATTCCGGCGGAATCCCGGGTCGGTACACGACGCCGCCTCGACGCCGCTTCGACGCCGATTCGGGCCCGGCCGAGTCGAGCCGGCCCCGAGCCGACCCGAGGGAAGATTCGGGGCGTAGAATCACGACATGCCAGAGGCCACCGCCCCCGTCTTCTCCACCGACCTTCCGCTTCCCGATCGCCGGGAGGGAAAGGTGCGCGATGTCTACCGGGTTCCCGTCGAGACCGGTCCCGACCAGGTTCTGATCGTCGCCACCGATCGACTCAGCGCGTTCGACGTGGTGTTGCCCACCCCGATTCCCGGCAAGGGTCGACTGCTCACCGAGGTGAGCCTCGGCTGGTTTCACTTCATCCGCGAACTCGAACTGGTCGGCGACCACCTGATCTCCACCGAACCCGCCGACGTCCCCGGACTCGCCCCCGCCGATCGAGCGATGCTCGAAGGCAGGATGATGCTGTGTCGAGCGGTGGAGGTGGTTCCGATCGAATGCGTCGCCCGTGGCTATCTCGCCGGCAGCGGCTGGCTCGAGTACCGACGCGACGGAACCGTCTGCGGGGTGCAGCTTCCCGAGGGTCTTCAGCGGAGCGGACGCCTTCCGCAGCCGATCTTCACCCCGGCGACGAAGGCCACCGAGGGCCACGATGAGAACATCGACTTCGCCCACGCGAGCGAGATCGCCGGCGAGGCCCTGATGAGTCAGCTCCGCGATCTCACCCTTGCGATCTACGACGCCGCCTCGGACTTCGCGGCCGCTCGCGGCGTGATCCTCGCCGACACCAAGTTCGAATTCGGCCACGCCATCGATTTCGACGGTCTGGGAACCGGCGAACTGCTGATCTGCGACGAGGTCCTCACGCCGGATTCAAGCCGATACTGGCCCGCCGAGTCCTATGAATCGGGTCGCGAGCAGGATTCCTTCGACAAGCAGTACGTCCGGAACCACCTGCTCGAACTCGTGGACCGTGGTGCGTGGCGGAAGGCGCCGCCCGGCCCCGAGCTCCCCGCGGACATCGTCGAACGCACGATGGACCGGTACCGCGAAGCCGCGGACCGACTCTTCGGTCGCGAGTTCTGATTCGGTTGCACCCCGCCGATGGACCGGCCGAGGCCCCGTCGAACCACGACCGTCAAAACGTGACCGCCCCGCATCACGCACGGGCTGCGAAGCGGGGCAGTTCGGATCACCCGGGTCACATTCGTCGGCTCGACATTCCCGGAAGGGCTCGAGGGCGCGACGATCGGGGTTCCGATCGAGGAGATCCTCACGCGTCGGCACGATACGAGGAGGATCCGGGCGCGGAGCCCATTTCCAACGAAGAGTAGGTATTCACCCCATGCCGACGGATCGCTGAAAACGCCCCTTGGAGGCAGGCGGTCCCGGGATCGGGTTCCGCCGCCGAAGCGATGCTTCCGCGGTCACGACCGGCCATCACGAGGGACGGGGCCGCGCGGTCCGGATCACCCCGTCTCGCGTCGACCGTATGGCGTGCGGAGTTTTTCGAGGCCGCGATGCTTCCAGTTGTTGATCGTGGTCACGCTCACGCCGAGACTTCGCGCCGCTTCGGCGTAGCTCCGGCCTTCCACGACCACCAACCTGATCGCGTCGCGTTCATCACCGGCGAGCATCGTGAACGCCTCGTCGAGTTCCTGGAGTTCCGCCACGATCTCGACGCCCGACCGGCATGACGCTTCCGAGTCGAGGTCCGCCTGACGCTGCAGAAGTGGTGTGATCCGCTCCGCGAGGTTCTCCCGCAACCGGACGGAGCGGGCGTAGCGGCGCCGAAGCAGATTCTGAACCACCCGGAAGAGGTAACTGATGGAAAGGTCGAGTTCCTCGAGCCGCGGATGCTGCAGCAGTCGCGTGAACGTCTCCTGCACCGCGTCCTCCGCGGCCGACGGATCGACCGAGCGCCGCGCGAACGCGTACAGCGCGTCGTGGTGACGCTCGAAGAGTTCGAGCACGATCTCCGCCCGCGGACGGAGGGAAGCATCCTCGTTCTCGGCCATGGTCCTCGCACCTTCCGTGATCGCCCCTGGGTCGACGGGATCCCGCGGCCTGTCCGGGTGCTCGTGCACGAGACCGCATCCCGAGGACATCTACGCAGACTGCGCCGGGGTTCATGCAGGATTCGCGAAATTTCACGCAATCACCGCCAGCTCCGCCCCGCAGGCCGTTCAGCGACCCCGGAATCCACCACGACCACCACCGCCGGGACGCGCGAACGATCGTGACGGCGTGGTGCGGCGGACGGTCCGGTTGGGTGCCGATCGATTCACCGACCGCGTCCGGGCCCGGTGACTCGCGTCGAGTCCGCCCCGGACCGAATCGAATCGTGCACGATTCGTCGCCCCCGCGGTCGCCGGCACCCAGCCTCCATCCTGATATCGCTTCCAGCCGTCGTCGTCCCGTCGGTAGACGCTGCCGTCCGCCCCGACGTAGCGATTCCCGTCGTATCGAGCGGTCGCGTTCCAACCATCGCCGCCCCGGTTGCTCGCGACGCCGCGGTTCCCTTCGCTGGTCCGACCCGCCGCGACCGTCCCCCGGGCATCGCTGACGTGCGCCGTCGAAACCCACGTGCGGCCGTTGGTGGCGACGTTGCGTCCCCACTGCGCGTACGGATCCCGCGCCTGATAGCCCCGCCCCGACCAGCCGGTCGACGGGTTCGCCCAGCCGTAGCCGACCGCCCGACCCGACGGACCGTAATAGTTCCGACTGGCGACGTACCGACCGGTCGAGGCGTCGTACCAGCGGTTGTAACCCCAGACCGGCGGCCGTCCCCAGTACCACCGCGGCCAGTAGTAGTACGGGTAGTAGTAGCCGGTGCCGTAGACGACGACCGAGCCCGAGACGTAGACCCCGGAATAGCCGGCGGTGCAGCCGGTGACCACGGTGCCCTGATCGACGTCGTAGATCCGCACGAAGGTGACGTAGTACAGCGGACTTTCGGGCGGGATCGTGTAGACCACGTCGGGGATTTCGATCGCGACCTGCCAGGGCCCCGTCGCCTTCGACGCCTTGAACCACACCGCGTGCTCGAGGGCGAAGAATCTTCCCTGGACCCGGATGACCGCGGTCTCGCTGTTCACCGCATATTGCATGGGGGTGCCGGTGATCGGCTGGAACTTCGGCGCCCCGTCGTAGACGACCGCGAGCGTCGCGGCATCACGATCGATCGCCGCGATCTCCGGCGTCTGAGCCATCGCCAGCGCCTCCTTGCTCGCGAGGGTGCCCGGCACCGACGCGACGACACGATGCGCGGCGTCGCCCGCGGGAATCGTCGCGAACGGCTTCGGGACGTCGTCGGCGTCGATCATGCTCCAGTCGCCCGACGGACTCGACGCGGTGAACCAGCGTCCGGACACCAGCAGGTAGAAGGTCGTGTCGTCGGTGTCCAGAAAGAGATCGCTGTCGGTGTTCATGGCGCGGAGCAGCGGCGTGCGTTCGACCCGGTTCCAGGTCGGTGCCCCGTCGACGACCACGAGCTCGGCGGGCACCGGGCTGCGGACGACCTCGGGAACGTCGCTCGCGGAGGCCTCCGTCGCATCGTCCAGAGTCGACACCGCCTCTCGAAGGTGCGCGAATCGAGGTTCGTCGGGAATGCGGGCGAACGCCGCCGGAAGCGACCGGCAGTCCTCCCAGTCGCCCTGCTCGAGGTCGAGGGTCTGCAGCCAACCGACGCCGTCGAAGAGGTAGTACGCCCCCGACACTTCGAAGAGCGGCCGGTCCGCGTCGGCGACGAGGGTGATTCCGGATGCGATCGCCCGCCGCTTGATCCGATCCGGGAGCATCAGCAGCACCGTCGGGGTCTCCCGGTAGATGATGACCGGTGGGTCCTGGGAAAGCGGCTCCTGTTCCACGTCGATCACGGTGTGATCGTCGATCAGTCCCGTCAGGCGGGCGATCGGCATGGTGACCGGAGCACGCGGCACGGCGTTGCGCACGAGTTCGTCCACGGTGTCCGACAACGTGTCGTCGCCGAAGTCCGCGTGGTCCAGTTCGAAGTTGTAGAGCGTCGCCTCGCCCGTCGCGCCGTTCGCGAGCACGTTCATCCGCAGGACGACGATGCCGGTCACTTCGGGTCGGCCCAGTCCGGGATCGATGCTGGTGGCGATCGAAGTGGTCAGGCGGTCGCCCTTCCAGAGGTCGAGCTGCGGCCGTTGCAGGACCAGNACCGCGTCGCCGCGCCGGATCGAGCGCGGCCAGACGCGGGGAGACGCCGTCCCGATCGCGGGATCGTTCGCGGCTCCCGCGGTCGGCGACGCCTGCACCGTGGCGATCGGACCGCCGACGGTCGTCGTGGCGATGGCGGATGTCGCGATCACGAATGCGACGATCGCCGGCCGGAGGAACGGGGTGGATTCGCGCATGAAACGGCCTCCAGAAGTGAACGGTTCGTCTTTCCGGCGGCCGCGGGGGATCAGCGGTCGGCGGCATCCACGGTGTTTCGAAGCAGCATCGCCACGGTCATCGGACCGACCCCTCCGGGCACCGGGCTCAAGTGACCCGCGACCGACACCACGCCGTCGTGGTCGACGTCGCCGACGGTCCGCCGCTTGCCGTCCTCGCCGACGATCCGGTTGATGCCGACGTCCACGACGACCGCGCCCGGCTTGACCATGTCCCGGGTGATGAGCCCGGGGACGCCCGCGGCACTCACCAGCACGTCCGCGGTGCGGGTCAGACCCGCGAGATCCTCGGTGTACTCGTTGGTCGAGATCACGGTCGCTTCGGCCCGCATCAGCAGCACCGCGATCGGCTTGCCGACGATGTTGCTGGCACCGACGATCACGCATCGCTTGCCGCGAAGTTCCACCCCGGTGGATTCGATCATCTCCACCGAAGCGAGCGCGGTGCACGGCACCAGGCTCCGTCGGCCGTAGACGATGTTTCCGATGTTCGCGGGATTCACGCCCTCGACGTCCTTGACCTCGTCGATCAAGGACTGGATCCGCTCCGCCTCGACGCCGTCCGGAAGCGGAAGGTGGACCATGATCGCGGTGACCACCGGGTCGGCGTTGAGCGTCTCGATCAAGCCTTCCACCGCCCGCACGTCGGCGTCCGCCGGAAGTCGGTGCAGGTGGTATTCGATGCCGACCGCGGCGCAGGTCTTTCGCTGGTTGTGGGCGTAGATGTCCGCCCCCTTGTCGCCACCGGCGAGCACCGCGTCGAGCCGGACCGGCCGCTTGCCTTCCGCCACGCGACGGGCCACGGTTCGCCGCACCTGGAAGGCGAGGTGCTTCCCGTCGATGGTCGTGGCGTGGTCGGTCGGCGAGGATTCGGAGGCGGTGGACATCGGCTCAGGAGGATACCGCCTCACGACCGGTGGACCGGGAACCGAAGGCTCGTCCAGATCGACCCCGAGGTCCGGGGTCGACTATCGTTGGCTCATGGCCACAGAAACCCGCCGGATCACGTCTCGCCCCGTCTTCGCCAGCGGCCTGCTCGCGACCGTGCTGCTGTCCACCCCGGTCGCGGGGCAGACGCCGATCCCCGGCCAGCCCGGCGGGGGCGGCGCAGCACCTCCGGCCGATCGCCCCATGGCCCGCTCGAAGTACGCCCCGGACCCTTCCACGCTCCCTGAACTCCGCATGATCGGCTCCGTCGCCCCACCCCCGCCGCCGGGAACCATGATCGAGGGCGAGCCGGTCACCGCCTGGAACGATGACGGTCCCACGATCCTGGTGTTCTGGTCCCCGTTCGTCGGCGGCCGGACCGCCGAGCATCTCGCCCAGACCGCCAGTGTCGACGCGCAACTCGATTCGGTCGAGGCGATCTCGATCGCAAGCGGTCCCCGGACCCGGGTCGAGGCGGTGCTCGACGCCCTCCCGGGTCGTGAACCGCTGAAGCCTCGAACCATCCTCGACGAGACCGGCGCCTGGAAGCGGGAGATCCTCGATGCGACCGGCCAGACCCGTCTCCCCGCGGTGGTCGCACTCGATCCCGAGGGAAGGGTCATCTTCCACGGCCCGATGGACACGTCGACCATGGCGTTGGCGAACGTCGCGAGCGGCAAGTGGTCGCCGGAAGCGTATCGAGACAACGTCCTCGAGTACTTCGCCCGGCAGAACGCCTCGGTCGCGCTGGCGGAAGTCAACGGCCGCGTCCGCCGCGGCACCGCGACGCCGGCGGATGCGATCGCGGTCGCCGACGAGCTCATCGCCCTCGATCCCCGGAACGGCTCGCGTCAGATCGCGAAGTTCGACGTCCTGATCACGACCGCCGCGGATCCGGAGACCGGCTACGCCTACGGCCGGGAGATCGCCGCCCGCTTCCCCGACAACTACCTGATCCTGAACGACCTCGCCTGGCACACCGTCAACCTTCCCGACGTCGGCGAACGCGACCTCGATTTCGCCATGGAGATGTCCCGCCGGGCGAACGACATCCAGGGCTACATGGATGATTCCACCCTCGACACCCTCGCCCGGGTGTGGTGGATGCGGGGCGACGCGGCGGAAGCGATCCGCTGGCAGCGACGTGCCGTCGCCCGCGCCCTCGACACCTGGCACGGCGACGCGACCCGGGCGAATCTCGCGGCCTACACCAGCGGTTACGTGCAGCCGGGCCAACTCCCACCGCCGTATCGCTCCGATCGACGCCCCTGACCCGTCCGAGCCCGCCGAATCGTCGGGACCCACCGCGTCACCGGGGTGGATGCCCCGATTTCCAACCGTGACGCCGGAATCCGTCCGGTCGACGGTACGATGTCGAGGTCGCTTCGGACTCCCCGACCGCGACCCTTCGCCGGAGCCTCGGTTCATCATGAAACTGGTCACCCTCATCGTCGCGATCGCCTGCCTCGCCCTCGCCGCGGTCGCCATCGCCCAGCATGCGCCCGCCCTCATCGGTGAACAGAAGCCGAGCCGACCACCGGCCGCCGACGCGGCCATCGCGATTCCGCAGCCGAATCCCGACATGCGGGCCGCCGACGCGCCCCGGACGCTCACCATCGGCGACCCGGCCCCGAAGCCGAAGCTGGCGCGGATCTTCAAGGGCGACACCGACTTCCGAGGCCCGACGCCGGGCAAGGTGACGGTGATGGAGTTCTGGGCGACGTGGTGCGGTCCCTGCAAGGCCGGCATGCCCCATCTCTCCGAACTCCAGGAGAAGTACGCGTCGAAGGGCGTGAACATCGTCGGCGTGACCCGCGAGAAGCCCGAGGTCGTCGAGGCGTTCCTCGCCCAGAAGCAGTGGGACGAGAAGACCCGCTACACCATCGCGCTCGACCAGGACGATGTCACCAACAAGGCCTACATGACGGCGGCGAAGCGGACTGGAATCCCCTGCGCCTTCGTGGTCGATGGCGAGGGCAAGGTCGCGTGGATCGGACACCCCATGACCATGGACGAACCCCTCGAGCAGATCGTCGCGGGCACCTGGGACCGGAAGGCGTTCGCGACCGAGTACGAGAATTCCCAGAAGGCCGCCCGCATCATTGCCGCGGTCCGGCAGGAGTCTCGCAACGCGCAGCGATCCGGCGACTATCGCGGCATGATGAAGACGCTCGACGCCGCGATCGAGGAGATGCCCGAGGACACCGGACTTCAGATGATGAAGTTCCAGACCATGATCGGCCCGATGAACGACGCCGAAGGCTACGACCTGGGCTGGAAGATGCTGAAGCGGAACCGCGACGACGCGATGATGCTGAACGCCATCGCCTGGTACACCCTCGACGATCCCGCGGTCGGTGATCGGGACTTCGAGTTCGCGATGGCGGCCGCCAAGGCGGCGAACGTCGCGGCCGGCGGCGGCGACCCCGCGATCCTCGATACCCTCGCCCGGGCATACTACGAACAGGGCGACCTCGACATGGCGATCAAGTTCCAGCGGAAGGCGGTCGAGAAGTCGGACGGTGGTCCGATGGCCGAAGGCATCAAGACGCAGCTCCAGAAGTACCGCGACGAGGCGTCGAGCGGCCGCAAGGCCGGCTGACGCCGTCCGGGACGAGCCACCATCCGAATGGCGACGACGAACCGCAGGCGACGACGAACCGCGCCTCGCGGACTACCATTCGATCCATGAAGGCGCGCGAACGACCGGTCCTCATCATCGGTGGCGGCATCATCGGGCTCTCGGCCGCCCGGGCGCTGCACCGTCGCGGCGTGCCCTGCACGATCCTCGATCAGGAACCGATCCGCGACGGCGCGAGCTGCGGGAACGCCGGGCTGATCGTCTACGGCCATCCCCCGCTCACCCGGCCCGGGGTCAGCGTGCAGGGACTCAAGTGGATGTTCGACCGCAAAAGTCCGCTCTACATCCGGCCTCGGCTCGACGGCGATCTCGCCCGGTGGCTCCTCACCTTTCATCGACACTGCCGAAAGCCCCACTTCGAAGCCTGCCTCGCCGTGCTCGCCCACCTCGGCTGGGAGACCGCCCGGGCGTTCGACGAGATCCTCGAAGACGCCGCCATCGACTGCGACTGGCGACCGACCGGATGGCTCGACGTCTGCCTCGAAGCGAAGAACCTCGACGCCGCGGAACACGAAATCGACCACCTCGCGCCCCACGGCTACACCGCGGAGCGACTCGATGGCGACGCCCTTCGGTCGACCGATGCCGCGTTCGGCGAGGCGGTGGCCGGCGCGATCCGCTGGAACCAGAGCGCCACGATGGATCCGATGGCTTTCATGGCCGGCCTGCGTCGATCCCTCGTCGCCGACGGCGTGACGATTCGCGAGGGCACGGACGCGGGGGTCGAACGACTGCTGGTCGAGCACGACCGGGTCGTCGGCGTCGTCCTCGCCACGGGCGAAGTCCTGCACGCCGATCGCGTGGTGCTCGCCGCGGGGACCTGGTCGGGCCCGCTGGCCGCGACCGCGGGCGTCGACGTTCCGATGCAGGCCGCCCGTGGCTATCACCGCGAGCTCACCGGCCTCTCGAACGTTCCTTCGGTCGGCGGCGTGTTTCGGGAGACCTTCATCGCCTTCACGCCGATGTTCGACCGGCTTCGGCTGGCCGGGACGCTCGAGATCACCGACCTCGGCCGACCGTGGACCCGCTCCCGACTCGAGAACCTCACCCGCGCGGCCCGTCCGTACCTCGAAGACCTCGAGGCGGGCGAGGTGACCGCGGAGTGGGCGGGTTACCGACCGTGCACCCCGGACGGCATGCCGATGATCGGCGAGATCCCCTGGGCCCGCGGGCTGGTGGTCGCGACCGGACACGCGATGATGGGGATGACCCTGGGGCCGATCACCGGGCGACTGGTCGCGGAGATCCTCTGCGACGGCGCCCCTTCGATCGAATCGCCGCTGCTCGATGCGGCCCGGTTCGGACGGGTCGGCTGATCGACCGATCGAACGCTCAGTCTTCGGGCCACAACCACGCCGCCCCGCGAACGCCGCTCGAATCACCATGGTGGTGACGAAGGATCGGTGTGCCACCGGCCCCACCGAAGATGCCTTCGTGCACCCTCGTCGGGACCACCTCGTAGATCGAATCCAGATTGCTCACCCCACCACCGAGCACGATCGCCTCCGGATCGAGGATGTTCACGACGGTGACCAGGCTCTCGGCGAGTCGCTGGTGGAAACGATCGAGCACCGCGGAAGCCGCCGGGTCCGCGTCGACTCGTCCCGCGATCTCGGCGAGGGGTCGGGCTTCACCCGCGAGTCCCGCGTATTCCGCTTCGACCGCCGGCCCGCTCAGGTACTGCTCCAGGCAGTCGGTGCGACCGCAGTAGCAGTCTCGCGGCGAGACGTCTCGAACATGCCGGTGCGGAAGGCCCATGTGGCCCCACTCGGCCCCGACGCCGTTCCGGCCCTCATGGACCACGCCGTCGATCACCAGTCCCCCACCGACTCCCGTCCCGAGAATGACCCCGAAGACCAGNCGATGTCCACGAGCGGCGCCGTCGACGGCCTCCGACAACGCGAAGCAGTTCGCGTCGTTCGCGGTGCGGAGCGGATGTCCGACCGCGGTCGCGAGATCGGATTGGAAGGGGCGCCCGTTCAGGCAGGTCGAATTGGAGTTTCGGTGCAGCCCGGTGCCGCGGTCCACCGAGCCCGGGGTCCCGACCCCAACGGTGATCGTGCCGGACGGTCCGCCGGCCTCGGCCGCGATCCGATCGACCAGCGTCGAGATGGCGGAGATCGTCTCGTCGTAGTCGCCCTGCGGGGTCGCGACGCGTTCGCGGACGACGATTTCACCGGCGACCAGCGCGATCGCTTCGATCTTGGTGCCCCCGAGGTCGACGCCGATCCGGATGCGGGCCATGTCAGGGCCGCCTCTCGGTGGCGTCCGGTCCACCCCGCACCCAGCATCCGCCGACGCAGGTGCCGGCGAGGCACGCGGGGCCGGTGCCGAACACGATCGCCTCCGCGAGATGGTCCGGCCCGACGCCTTCGAGCGTTCGATGCCCGAGATCCACGGCCACGAAGTCGGCGAGGCGGCCCGGGGCGAGCTCGCCGGCGTCCACACCGAGACTCGAGGCGCCGTTGCGGGTGCCGATGTCGAGCAGCGCCCGGCCGGTTCTCCCTTCGTCGTCGATCACGCCCCCCCGCATCTGGTGCCGGACCCGCTGGACGTATTCGATCCACCGCAAGTCCTCCGCCGGCGCGATCCGGCTGTTGAGATCGGTGCCGATCGAGACGTCGATGCCCGCCTCCCGCATCGTGGCGAGGTCGCAGATCCCGTCCCCGAGGTTGCCTTCGGTGTTCGGGCAGAGACAGATCCGACCGCCCGCGGCGCCGAAGTCGCGAAGGTCCTCCGCGGTCGAGTGGGTGCAGTGCACCGCCGTGGTGCGGTCGTCGATCACGCCGTGCTCGAGGGCGAGCCGCATCGGGGTCCGATCGTGCCGCCGTTCGCAGTCCTCGATCTCCTTCACCACCTCCTCGAGGTGCAGGTGGAAGACCGTGTCGCGGCGGGNGGCCTCGGCGTGAATCGTCGCGATCCGGTCGATCGGCACCGCCCGGGTCGAGTGGGCGACCGCGGCGACCGACTGGAGCGGGCCCGTCGCGAGGTCCTCCACGCGATCGAGGCTCGCGAGGTACGCGTCGAGCGTGCCGGTGTCGAATCGGCGCTGTCCCCCACCGAGCGGCTGGTCGTCGAAACCGCCCCGGACGTAGTCACAGTGCAACAGGACGATTCGGATCCCGGCGTCGCGGGCCGCTCGCAGGACCGCCTCGTCGAGCGCCCAGCGATCCGACTCGTCGGCGGCGTGGTGGATGTAGTGGAACTCCCCGACGGTGGTGATGCCAGCGTCGAGCATCTCCTCGAAGGCGAGCCGACTGGTCCGATACGCCCGGTCGACGTCGAGGGACGCGACGAGCTCGTACATCGAATTCCGCCAGGTGAAGAACGACCCTCGTCCGGCGTCGAAGGTCTCGCCCAGACCCCGCATCCCCCGTTGGAACGCATGGCTGTGGGCGTTCACGAACCCCGGCAGGAGCGCCACCGCCCAGTCCGAGGGCCCGGTGGCGGGCCGAATCTCACGAACCCGGTCGCCGGCCACCACGACCTCGTGATCCGCGACGAATCCCCCGTCGGCCCAGACCAGAGCGGGTCGCAGCAGGACCGGGAGGTCGTGGGCGTCGTGGGGGGCAGCGATGGGATCGGAAAAGGCCATGAGATGGATGCTACGGCAGGCGGCGATGCGATGGAGGCTGCTACCATCTTCGACCCGTCCCTTCACCGGAGATCGTCCGTGCTCGAACCCCGTCCCTACACCGAATTCGACCCCGAAAGCGATGCCAGCATCGAGGCCATGGCCCACGTGAAATCGCTGTTGGGCTTCATCGGCGACGACCCCGAACGCGAGGGCCTCGTCGAGACCCCCAAGCGGGTCATCAAGGCGATGAACGAACACTACTGGGGCTACCGGGCCGATCCGTTCGAGCCNCTNCNGAAGACCTTCAGCGAGGTCGAGAACTACGACGAGCTGGTCCTNCTNCAGAACATGGAGATCCAGAGCCACTGCGAGCACCACATGGTGCCCTTCGTCGGGAAGGCGCACGTGGCGTACATCCCGCGCGGACGCGTGGTCGGCCTTTCGAAGCTCGCCCGGGTGGTCGAGGTCTTTTCGAAGCGGCTTCAGGTCCAGGAGAAGCTCACCGCCCAGATCGCCAACACGATCCAGGAGGCGCTGAACCCCCAGGGCGTCGCGGTGATCATCCAGGCCCGCCACTTCTGCATGTGCTACCGCGGCGTCAAGCAGAGCAACGCCTGGACCACCACCAGCAAGCTCCACGGCGTGTTCCTCGAGGACTCCGCGGCCCGGATGGAACTGCTCACCCTGATCGGCTCGAATCCCGGACGCGACTGAGGCGGCCCGAACGCCGCCAGCACTCGTGAAACAACGCACCCCGGCCGTCTCCAACGAGACGGCCGGGGTGCGGTTCTTCCCGACGGCCCGCTCGCGGCTCAGGCGCGTCCGTAGACCGGAACCAGGGTGCCGGTGGTCAGGGCGTTCGCCGGGCTCGCCAGCCAGACCATGGTCCGCGCGACTTCCTCGACCTTCGGCCAGGCCTCGAAATCGGCGTCGGGCATCGCGGCGCGATTCGCCGGCGTGTCCATGATCGACGGGGCGACCGCGTTCACGAGGATGCCGTCGGCGACGACCTCCTTCGCGAGGCACTGGGTCAGGCTGGCGACCGCCGCCTTGCTGGTCGAATACGCGATCATCCCGCCGGTCGGTTCGATCGCGGGTCGGGCGATCACGTTGACGATCCGACCGCCGTCCTCCACCGGGCGGCCCGCGGCCCGCATCGCCTTGACCGCCTCGCGGCAGCAGAGAAAGCAGGTTCCCGCGTTGAGTCGCATCATCGCCTCGAAGTCGGACTGGGCGATGCCCTCGACCGGTCCCATCGCGAAGCCGCCCGCGACGTGGATCGACGCGTAGATCGGACCGGCCTTCGCGTACATCGCCGCCACCGACGCCTCGTCACCGAGGTCGACCTCGTGCAGCGTCACGTGGTCCTTGAAATCGATGCGATCGAGCTCTTGCGCATCCCGCCAGGTGACGTGGACCTCGGCGCCGTGCTCGAGGAGATCGCGAACGACTTCCGAACCGAGGGCGCCGGTTCCGCCGGTGACCAGACAGGGGCGGTTGGTGAAGGGCATGGTCTGGGCTCCTGGCTCGGTGTCGATATGGCTGGCACGGGCGATATCGGTGTCGTGAATACCCGGCGTCGCTGGTGAACGTCCTCGACGCCCGCCGCCGGGTCGCGAATCCTACCCGCTACCATGCTCGTCCTGTCCCGAACCCTTCACCCCCCCGCCATGGCCCACACCCGAGCCCGACCCCGATGAGCGAAACGACCACCAAGCGCATGGAGGACATCGTCGCCCTNTGCCGACGACGAGGCTTCATCTTCCAGAGNTCCGAGATCTACGGCGGCATCAACGGCTTCTGGGACTACGGCCCCAACGGCGTCGAGTTGAAGCGGAACCTCAAGGACGCCTGGTGGGATGACATCGTCCACGGCGACGCCACCGGCCCGACCGGCGCCAAGGTCAAGGTCGTCGGCGTCGACTGCACGATCATCATGAACCCGAAGACCTGGGTCGCCTCGGGCCACGTCGGCGGCTTCAACGACCCGATGGTCGACTGCAANGAGTCGAAGTCGCGGTACCGGGCCGACCACCTCGTCTGCCTCGGCGTGAAGGGCGAGACCGGCGGACGCATCTTCGTCTGCATCGAAGGCGACGACGACAGCACGGCCATGGCTCGGAAGAAGCTCGACAAGTACGTGAAGCGGACCGTCGCCGAGGACGAGATCGACACCTTTCCGTTCACCGATCTCTCCGCCGAGCAACGGGCGATCTCGGTCGGCCCCGACACGAAGGAACCCGGATCCCTCACCGAGCCCCGGATGTTCAACCTGATGTTCGAGACCCACTGCGGTGCGATCCGCGACGAGAACTCGAAGGCGTATCTCCGACCCGAGACCGCACAGGGGATCTTCACCAACTTCAACAACATCGTCGACTCGAGCCGGGTCAAGGTCCCGTTCGGCATCGCCCAGATCGGCAAGGCGTTCCGCAACGAGGTCACCCCGCGGAACTTCACCTTCCGGAGTCGCGAGTTCGAGCAGATGGAACTCGAGTTCTTCATCCATCCCAGCGAAGCCGAGGACTGGTACGCCTGGTGGCGTGAACAGCGGTACGCATGGTGGAAGGAGATCGGCCTCGCCGGCGACAACCTGATCCTCCGCGAGCACGATCGTGGCGAGCTCGCCCACTACGCCAAGGAAGGGGCCGGCACCTGCGACATCGAGTACCGGTTCCCGTTCACCGCCCCGGGCTTCGGCGAACTCGAAGGCGTCGCCCACCGATCCGACTACGACCTTCGCCAGCACGCCGAACACTGCGGCAAGGGCGACAAGATGCGGTACTTCGACCAGGAGAAGAACGAGCGGTACTTCCCTCACGTCATCGAACCGTCCGCGGGTGCGGACCGTGGCACGCTCGCCCTCCTCTGCGAGGCCTACACCCCGGATGAGAGTCGGGCGTCGAAGGTCTTCATGAAGTTCCACCCGAGGGTCGCGCCCGTCAAGGCCGCGATCTTCCCGTTGGTCGCGAAGGACGGCATGCCCGAGGTCGCCGAGAAGCTCCACAAGGAACTCCGCCGGAAGTACACCGTCGACATGGACGTCAAGCAGTCGATCGGCAAGCGGTACGCCCGCATGGACGAAGCCGGCACCCCCTACTGCTTCACGGTCGACGGCGACTCGCTGACCGACCACGCGGTCACGGTCCGTGAACGTGACACCCAGTCGCAGGAGCGGATCGCCATCGACCGGGTCGCCGACTTCCTCGCCGACAAGATCGACGGCGCGCCGGCCGCGGAGTGAGCGAGTCCGGCACGAGCACCCGGTCCTCCGAACCGGACGGCCCGCTGGGCACCACGCTCCGCATCGGCACGATCCGGTCGTGCCGCCCGAACGACGGCGCGAGAAGGCCGGCCTACGTGCTCGAAATCGATCTCGGCCCGTTGGGAATCGTGATCTCCAGCGCCCAACTCACGGTCCGTCACACTTCGGGGGACCTGATCGGCCGTCAGGTCGTGGTCGCGACCGATCTCGGGACGCGAATGATCGCCGGGGTGAAGAGCGAAGCCCTGGTGCTCGGGGCCGAAGCCGCGTCGGGCGGCATCACGCTCCTCGGCCCGGACGCGGCGGTCGCGGACGGCACGCTCGTCCACTGAGGCCGAGCGAGACCGCCACGAAGCGCGGCCAAAAACACACGACGCGGATCCGAAGATCCGCGCCGCGTCGTCCCAATCCACGTCGATCCTCGTTCGCTGCATTCCCACCGTCGAAGACGGCGCCGATCGCTGCCCGGCGACCGAACACCACGCACGGCTCGACGGTGTTCCCCGGAATTCCCGGACGGGCACCATCGCGAACGAAGCACCGACTCGTGCCGCCCGTACGGTCGGATCCCGCCCGGTGAATGCTCGACGGTCGCCCCCCGGAGAACCGTCGCAGCGTCGAAACCGGACCGGACCCGACCACACGAGTCGGGCACCGAGGAACTATCGATTGTTTCGGCCCCCGCATCCATGGGGCATCGACCCCAATCGCGTGGGAAGGTCGCGTGACCCGCCGACCCACCGGGTCCGGGTCATCGCTCGTACCAGAATCCCAGTCGGGTTCGACGTCGCCAGCGACGCGGCCCCGCCAGTCCGATCGAGAGCGTCTGCCAGATCAGTCGAACCGGACCGACCGCGTTCGCCTTCCGAGGCGAGGTGAGCACCGGTGCGTCGATCCTGACCGCCGGCCCCCGACCGAGGTCGCGGACCGCCCGGACGAACCAGACCTCCTCGCTTGCGAACCACTGCTCGTCGAAGCCGCCGACCGCATCGAAGGCGGACCGACGCAGGACCAGGCAGCATCCCGGCAGCACGCCCGCGAGCCCGAGCAGGAACAGCAGCGAACCCGTCCAGATCCGCGAGATCATCGACTTCACGCCGGGCATCTCCACCCGCGGCCCGGCGATCGCGGCCCCGTCCTCGACGGTCGCGAGGAGCATCCGGAGCGTCTCGCTCGGAACGACGGTGTCCGCGTCGACGAAGATCAGGAACTCGCTTTCGGTGGCGGCCGCACCGGCGTTTCGAACCGCCGCGATGTGCCGCTTCTCGACCCGCACCACCCGCGCCCCCGCGGCGACCGCGAGACCCCCGGTGGAATCGTCACTCGCATCGTCG
>NZFT01000087.1 GCA_002690755.1 Phycisphaerae bacterium | reverse complement strand
ATTCCCTTTCGTTCATAGTTCCCATTACCATTTGATCTTCCCATTCCTGTTCCTATTTCCCTTCCCGTTTGTTTTTCTCTTTCGGTCTCCTTTCTTTTCTTTCTTTCTCTCTCTCTCTCTCTCTCTCTCTCTCTCTCTATTTCTCCGGGTGACAATGCGTGCGGATCGTCAAATTACTGAATGGAGAACGGAGGAATCAACACAAAAAAGTGGCGGCTTTGAAAACATTCGTTTGAAACGTACGTTGAGAAAGCTCGTTGAAAACAAGCGTTTCGGCAATGAACGCCAGCGGGCAGTCGCTCGGCGGCATCGCCGAGATCCATGCCGCCGGCCTCCATTCGTCTTCGGATCCGCGCCTCGCGTCCTCGTGGCGGCCCGGTCAGCCCGCCTTCGGGGGTCGCCTGAGATGTCAGGCGAGCCCGGCTCGCCATGCATTTCTGGACTTGAGGCGGTTCAACGGCACGAAATCACTATGAGGAGGTTGCGGAGTCCGATCCAGAGGAAGATCCGACGCCGAGTTCGGGTTCCGGGTCGCGGTCGCGTTCCGGGAACGAACTTTACGCCGAGTTGACGCAGCCCGATCCGGCTCTCGCTATTCTCTGAATATGACCTTTGGAGCGAGCAACCGGACCGACGGCATCGTGTCGGACTTCGACCGTGACGGCGTGGTGTCGGTTCCGGACCTGCTCGACGAGGGCACCGCCGCGCGGCTGCTCGAGTGGGCGGACGAGGTCGTTCGAGAGACCGACGGAGGGATGCAGCACTGCGAACAGACCGCTTCGGGTCCGGTGCTCGCCCGCACCGAGGACTTCGTGGACCGCCACGACGGGCTTCGGGACCTGCTGACCTCGGGCGTGGTCGCGGAGACCCTGGCCGCGCTCTTCGGCGAACCCGCGATTCTCTTCAAGGAGAAGATTAACCACAAGCTTCCGGGGGGCGCCGGCTACGCCCCTCATCAGGACGCCCCTGCGTATCCTTACGGATTGCGGCACGTGACCATGCTACTCGCCATCGACGATGCGGGACCCGAGAACGGCTGTCTGGAGTTCGCTCGTGGTCGCCATCGCGAGGGGTTGCTTCCCGCCGATGACGCAGAATGCCTCGCCTCGTCGATCGCCGACGAACTGGCGTGGGAGGCGTTCCCGGCGGCCCGCGGCGGCGCGGTCTTCTTCGACTCGTTCACGCCCCACCGAAGCGGCCCGAATCACTCGGATCGACCGCGGCGGGCGCTCTACGTCACCTACAACGCCGCGTCCGAGGGCGACCTCCGGGCCCGCTACTACGCACACAAGCGACGCCACCTCGCGGAGGGACGCGTCAGTCTCATCGGTCACTTCCAGGGACGAGCCATTCGATGAACGCCGCGATCCAGACCCACGCCCGCGAACTGCTCGCCGACCTCGGGACCGCCGACGATGCGGTATTTCTCGGGCTTCTGTTCGCCTACTTTCGCGAGCGCGGATCCTCGAACTACGACGAGTCCGTTACTCAGCTCGAGCACGGACTCCAGTGTGCGGCCCTCGCCGCCGCCGAGGACGGTCGTCCGCACATGATCGTGGCGGCGTTGCTGCACGATGTCGGTCACCTGTTCGTCGGCGAACACGACGGTGAGACGGACTTCCTCGAGGCCGACCATGACCACGAGACCGTGGCCGCCGCCGCCCTCGACCATCTCTTCCCCCCCGAGGTTCTCGATCCGATCCGACTGCATGTCCCCGCCAAGCGGTACCTCTGCACCGTGGATCCTTCGTACCACGACGGTCTGTCGCGGGCGTCGAAGCGGAGTCTGGAACTGCAGGGCGGCACGCTCTCCGACGAGGAACGGGCCGAGATGGAACGCGAACCCGCGATCGAGGACGCCCTGCGACTTCGCCGTTGGGATGATCGGGCGAAGATGAGCGACCTCGACGTGCCCGAACTCGAGGCGTACGCGGACCTCGTCTCGAAGGTGCGCTTGCGCAACTGAGCCTCCGATTCGGGCATCACGTCCACGCGGTCCCGGTCTTCGGATGGGTCCAGGCGACCGCGGCCGACCGAAGTCGTCATCGTCGGGGCGGCCATCCTCGGTCTCGCCAACGCCCGGGCCGCGTCGCGGCGGGGGCGGAAGGTTCGCGTGATCGAGAAGTCGCCGTTCGCTCAGGGAGCTTCAGCACCGCGGTGATGGAGCAGGTCGTCCCGGCGGCCGCCGCCCACGGCGTCACGCTCGATGCCTCGGTCTGCGTGAGCGAGGTCGAGCGAGGCCGCCCCGCGCCGGACATGCTGCTGGAATGCGTGTCGAGACTGGGCCTGCGACCCGAACGATGGGTGGTGTTCGACGACACCCCGGTCGGCATCGAGGCCGCGGTCATGCCGGGCCGGGGTGTGTCGTTGTGCGGCAACACCTGCGTTCGCGATACTGCGGAGACCGCGGCGTTGAGCGACGCGTATCGGGCTGGGACTCACGAGCGGGCGGTCGAGGTGTTCGCCAAGGTCGGCGCGGGGGGAACGCTGACGTCGGTGGCGGCGCTGGAACTCGAAGATCCGCGTTGAATCGCGTGGCGGGCGATCGAGATTTGAAATCGGAGATTGCAGATTCGGGGAGGCGGGCGGCCGCGCCTTGCACGATTCCGCTCCTTCCCCGCGCATCGCCGACTTGGTGCCTGCGCGAACCCAGGATCTCCCGCTCCCCTGTTCACCCCACTCCTGCTCTCGCCGAAGGCGTCACATCCAGCGCTTCATCACCCGACCGCAACTCCAGTCGATCGCGGACACCACGATGATGATCATGATCATGATCGTCGCAACCTCGCGGTACTGATATGCGGACATCTTCGCGTCGATGAGGAATCCGACGCCGCCCGCCCCGACCAGGCCGAGCACGCTGGCACTTCGGACGTTGGTCTCGAACCGCAGCAGCGACTGGCTGATGATGAACGGCATGATCTGCGGGAACACCGCGAACGCGATCACCTGACTGGGTCGGGCACCAATGGCGGTGACGCCCTCGACTTCACCGGGGGAGATTGTCTCCAGGGCGTCGGCGATCACCTTGCCGAGCACGCCGGTGCTGTGGAACGCGAGGGCGAGGACGCCCGCGAAGGGTCCGAGTCCGATGATCGCGACCAGGATGAGGGCGAGCACGAACTCGTTGAAGCCGCGGCAGACGTCGAAGAATCGACGAAAGAGGAAGTGGATGGTCGTCCGGATCCTGCGGCGGACCGGCGCGTCGCCGGGAACGATCACCCGCAGCGACGTGTGCGCCGCGAAGAGCGACAGCGGAATCGCCGCGATCACGCAGAACAGCGTGCCCATCACCGCCATCGCGATCGTCTCGAGCAACGCGGCTCCGTAATCGCGGATCCGGCCCCAGCGGGTCTCGGGCGGCAGGTAGCCGCCCCGCTTGTCGAGCATGATCCGCGCCGACTCGCGGGCGATCCGGGCCGCGATTCCCGCGGGTCCGAGGTCGGCCCTCTCCTGCTCGATCGTGCGTTCGACGCGGCCGTCGAAGTCGGCGGGGACCTCTGCGTTCGCGGCGAGGTCGAGGTTCTTCCGCACCGCGACCTCGGCGTCNGTGCGGATCCGCAGGTCCACCAGCCGCTCGGCCTGTCGTCGAACTTCGGCACGCTCCTCGTCGGAGAGCGTGCGACCGAAGACGTAGGTGACCGCCCGGTCGGCGTTGGAGATCAGGAGCCCGGGCCGCACCTCGCTCGTGTTCCACGCCCAGATCACGACGCCCACGCCGATCACCAGCGAGACGTACCACGCGATCCACTCGAAGATGGATCGGCGGGGACGGAGGNCGCGGTACGAGGTCGGGGGCTCACTCACCGTGCTCGGCCGCCATCTCTTCGCGTTTCTGCTCGAGAAGACGCACCGAGTCGTAATCCGCGTCGGTGGCGGGCACCCAGCCGCTGCGTCCCATCGCCGCGAGGGCTTCGGTCTCGGACCCGAAGCCGACCAGCGCGTCCCGCATCGCATCCTTCAGTGACGCGGGAAGATCCCGACGGGCGGCGATCGGCGAGGCGGGGATGAGGGCGCTCTCCCAGATGATCTCCACCGCATCCGGCGGGATGATCCCCTTCCGCGTCATGGTCAGAAGGTCGAGGTCGTTGCACGCCCCGATCGGAAGATCTCCTTGGGCGACCTGCGCCATGACCGCCCCGTGACTGCCCGCGAAGACGATGCGGTCGAAGTGTTCGGCTGGAAGCGATCCGGTCGCTTCCATGATGCCGATGGTGGGTACGAGGTATCCCGAGGTCGAACTCGGCGAGACCATGCCGAGGGTGAGCCCCTTCGCGTCCTCGATCGAGCTCACCTCGGATCCCTTCGGCACGACCAGCAGACTGTGATAGCCCTCGAGACCCTCGGCGTTGAGTTCCTTCGCGATCGCTTCGGCGTTGGCGATGCGGGCCGCCTCGCAGTACGACTTCGGTCCGAAGTATGCGAACTCGACCTGGCGGTTCTGCATCGCGGTGATGACGCCCGCGTACTGGTTGGCGGGTTGGAAGACCACCGGCACGCCGAGGGTTTCGGACAGGAAGCCCGCCAGCGGCTTGAAAGTCTCGACGATGTCGGTGCCGCCCTCGCTGGGAATCAGTCCGAAGCGGATCTCGTCCGGCCAGTCGGCCCTCGCGTCTCCGCCTTCGGCGCCGGTGCGGGTCGGCGCGGTCGCGTCGCCCGATCCGCACGACGCGAGGAACGCGGCGGCGAGGAGCAGGATGGGAACAAGACGGGTCATACGGGTGCTCATGAGCGTTCTTCCGGAGCGGAATCGACGTCGCCGGCGTGGAACGGATCCTCATCGCCGTAGACCGAGGCGACCGCGGTGTCGTCGAGTCGGGCGGGCGGACCGTCGAAGACCAGCCGACCCTCCCGCAGTCCGAGGATGCGGGTCGCGAATCGTCGCGCGACGTCGACCTGGTGAAGGTTCACGACCACCGGCACGCTGGTCTCGGAATGGATGCGGGCGAGGGTGTCCATCACGACCTCGGCGCTCCGCGGATCGAGACTTGCGATCGGTTCGTCGGCGAGGATCGCATCGGGCTCCTGCGCGAGGGCCCGGGCGATCGCGACGCGTTGTCGCTGGCCGCCCGAGAGCGTGTCGGCGCGTCGATGGGCGAGGTGTTCGATGCCGACCTGCCGCAGTCGCTGGAACGCGGCGTCGAGATGTTCGGGAGCCGGCCGACCGATCAGTGAACGCACGAACTGGATCGGACGGCGGGGTGGCATGAACCGGAGTCGCCCGGCCGCGACGTTGAGCAGCACCGACAACCGTCCGACCAGATTGTGCGACTGGAAGATCATCCCGATCCGGCCGCGGGCCTGTCGCAGCGTGGCGCCATGAAGGTGCGTGAGGTCGGTGCCGGTGAGGCGAAGGACCCCGCGGGTCGGTTCAAGCAGTCGGTTGAGGCATCGCAGTAACGTGGTCTTGCCCGCCCCGCTCGGCCCGATCACCGCCACGAACTCGCCGCGACGGAACGACAAGGAAATGCCGTCGAGCGCGGTGGTGCCGCCGGGGAAGACCAGCCCGAGATCAGCGATGTCGAACGCCGGATCAGCGGGCGATCGACGGTGCTTGCCCGGCTCTCGACTTGGCGACGCGGCGGGGTCCATGGCGATTTGGTCCTTGGTCCCGCACCCTAGACGAAACCCGGGTCGGGTGCGGGAGATGGACCTGTTCTGAACCGGATCTTGACAAGCGTCCGTCATCGCGGGCCCGGATCGGAGACAGTGCATCGATGCCCGTGAATCCGTCCCCCGGCATGGAAGAGGTCCGCCGACCCGACGCCCGACGACTGGCGGACGCCGTGTCACATTGGCGTGCACGTTCGACGCTGCTCGTTCTCGATCCCGGACTTCCCGACGCGGTCGCCAGTCGGATGCGTGGAATGCTCGACGCGGCGTCGCGGCTTCGATCCGTGTCGCCCGGGCCCGGGTCACCGACCGATCACACCGTCCGACCGATTCAGGTCGCGATGACCGAGAGCCAGCCGGAGGTCATCGTCGGGGTCGGTGGTGGCGCGACCCTCGACGCGGCGAAGATCGCCCGGTTCCGGGCGGCGTCATCGACGACGTCGTCGCCGCGGTTGCTCGCGGTCCCGACCACTGCGGGCACCGGCGCGGAGGCGACCCACTTCGCGGTCATCTACATCGACGGCATCAAGAAGTCGATTGCAGGGCCCGAGGTCCGGCCCGACGTCGCTGTCGTCGATCCCTCGCTGCTCGCGTCGGCGCCCCCGATGGTCGCGGCCGCGGCGGCCCTCGATGCGCTGGTCCAGTCGATCGAATCGCTGCTTTCAGTGCGGGCGACCGACGTCTCGCGGACCGCGGCCCGGGCGGCACTGCGTCGACTCGCCGCGACGCTTCCCGACCTCGACCGCCACGACGACCTCGGGCTGGCCGCGTTCCACGCGGGCGTCGCGATCGACGTCTCGTTCACCGGGGCCGCCCATGCCCTGTCGTATCCGTTCACGGCGCGGGCGGACGTGCCGCACGGCATCGCGGTCGGACGACTGCTGCCGTGGGTCGTCGGGGCGTTGGTCGAGGCCTCCGACGAAGGATTGACGCATCCCCACGGACCGGCGGCGGTGCGGGGTCTCCTGCGCGAGATCGCCGAGGCGTTCGGCCTCGCCGAGCCCGCGTCGCTGCCGCGACATCTCGACGGGATCGCGGACTCGGTCGGCGTGCCCCGGCTGCCCGCGATCGACACCGAACTCGTGCACGCCGAGGCCGCGCCGGAGCGGCTCGCCAACACGCCGCTGCGGTTCGAGCGGACGACCGTCGACCGGGTGCTCGCGCGGGCGACGTCGGCCGTTGAGGATTGACCGACGGGCGGACGCCGACGAGACCGCGGCCCTCCCCGATGCGGATCGGGCGGACATACACGCCCGCGCGGTCGACGCCTTCGCCGGGTCCGGCGCCGCGGGCACCCAGGCCTCCCTCGCCGACCTCGACTTCTAGAGTGAACGACGGCAGCGGCCCGGTCGGGTGATGCCGCCAGGTACTCGATGATCCGCTGGGCAACTTCAGCGTCCGCGGTCTCGGGGTCTGGTGTGGATCGCCCCTCGTTCCGTGGCACGCCTCGCACGGCTTCGAGATCAACGGGGACGGACGCCGGCACGAGTGATTCCTCACGAGCCCACCGGAACGCTCGCCGGATCGCGTAGACCTGGCGGTTCACGCCGTCGCGCGAGAGTCGCGCGAGACGAGAGATGATCCTCGGCCACCAGTCGCTCCCGGATGGCCCGTAGATCGCCCGCCTCGAACTCAGCGGCTCGAACAGCTGCGTGGTCTTTGCAGGCGGCCAACGCGGCGTACCCGGCCGCCGTGGTGTTCTTGGATCGTTCTCCGAATCGCCGAGCGTAGTCAGCGACCCAAAGTTCCATGACTTCGGCCACGGACATGGCCTTCAGCCGCTCGCGAGCCTTACGGGCTGTGGCCTTCTCCGCTGGGCCGGTGAATTTCAGAATGAACTCGTGGAAGGCGGCGCGGGATTCGGGGCTTCCGAACTCGCCGGGGAACCACTTGCGAATCCGCTTCTTCGACCTTCGGTCCACGTCACGAGTGAAGCCTCGACCAGAGCGGGGGTCGCGGCTGTACGTGGGGATTCGGATAGGGGTCTTGGTCTTCGACATGCGAACGGTCCCCATTGGTGGCCACTTTGGTGGCCATTTCGTGGGATCCGCTCGCCGATTCCGTTTCGGCGGTACCCCCAAAGGGGGGTCGGAACAGGGTTGTCGATATCAAGAAACTGGAAAAAACGAAATGGAGCGTACCGGGCTCGAACCGGTGACCTGCTGCTTGCAAAGCAGCTGCTCTCCCAACTGAGCTAACGCCCCGCTTGATCCTGCTGGATCAATCTCGATCGTCCGCGTCCGGGGTGGGGCTCCGGCGCGGCGTGCAGTCTACCTGCTTCGGCTCGTCACTTCGACTCGGATTCCGCGATGAAGATGTCGAACCGGCGGGGGGTCACGATCATCAGCCGGTAACCCGCGTCGTAGCTCTTGGTGCCCACGATTCCGATCATTCGTCCGAGCCCCGGCTTGAGGTCGACGTCCTTGGTCGGCTTCACGTACCCGATGGTCCGGCCGCCGACGGGATCCTGAAGCCGGTAGAGCAGCGGAAGCCGCTTGCCGTCGTAGACGCGGCTCGCGTTGAGTCGACCGACCATCGTGTAGTCGGCGCGGGCGATGATCGCGACCTTGGCGTTCTCGATGCGTTCGCGGTCGACGTCGTTGCGGTTCTCGAGCCGGTCGAGCTTGTCGAGCCGGTTGCGAACCTCGCGTCGAAGTTCGATCTGCCGGATCCGGAGTTCGGCGAGTCGCTTCTCGGAAACGGGGGCGGTCTCCCGGGCGGCGATCGAGACGAAGACCAGCTGCAGGGCTTCGAGTTCCGCATCGTCGTGCGGCGACTTCTTCACCGCCTCCCAGGCGGCTTCGGCCTCGTCGATGGTCACGTCCGCCAGCGGATCGACCGGCTCGTCCTCGGCGGCGGGCTCAGTGGTGTCGGCCGTGGCGTCGGTGGTTTCGATGGTGGCGGCCGGGTCGTCCACCTCCTCGACGACGACCACCACGGCAACGTCGCCGGAGGCGTCGGCTTCCGTCGCGGAACCGGTCGCCGCGTCCTCGTCGACGAGTTCCACCACCGCGACCTCCGCCGCGACGGCTTCGGTCGTCACCACCGGAGTCGGCGAGGTGGTCTCGGCGGGGGTGGCTGCGGGCTTCGCTCGGAACGCCGCGGGGATCTGCTCGGGGGTCGCGTCTTCGAGGAACGAGGCGAAGACCCACAACGTCGCGGCGGGCGGGGCTTTCACCAGGAGGAAGGAACGGCCGGCATCCTCGAAGCGGTCGGTGATGGTCAGTCGGGCTTCGGGCTCGAGTCGAAGCACGGGGCGGGTGCTGCGGTTCGGATCGACCTGCGCGTTCTCCGCGTCCGCGGGGCGTGAACTTTCATTGGGGGCCATCAGGCTGACCCGCCCCTTCACGACGACGGCTTCCTCACCGTCGATCCGCACCCGGTCGTCGAGTTCGAGGAGCAGGCCGACCTTGGCGAAGGTCGGGCCGACCATCCGCACGCCGGCCCACTTGCCGTCCTTGAGGTCCGCGACCAGGACGGGATCGCCCTTCTTGATCTTGGTGACCAGATAGTCGTTGGTGCTCGGTCCGGATCGGACCAGCAGGTTGTTCGACCGGCTGGCCTTCCAGACCGGAGCGGGCTTCGCCGAATCGTCGTCCTGCCCCGCGACGGCCGGGCCGACCAGAAGAAGGAGGACGGCGGCCAGCGCCGCGGGTCCCGCCAAGCGATGGAGGAAGGTTGAGTTCATGCCGGGAGTCTACCACTCCGGCGTCGGTTGTCGGGGTTCCCGAGGGGGGGGTACGATGGTCGGATGTCCTTCCACGAGCGAACCTTGGCGTCCGTCACCATTCCGTCCACCGCGTTGACCGGGATCACCGGCCTGCTGGTGGGCGGAATCCTGCTGGTCGGGTGCCGATCCCCCCTTGACCGGGATCCGGAGGCGGATCTTCGAGCGTCGGTGCGGACCGCGGTCGACGAGCAACTTCGGGATCTCGATGCGGACGCGGCCCCGCGGGAGACCCGGGCCTTCGTCGACGACCTGTCGCAGGAACTCGACTCGCGCCTCGACGAGCTGGAAACACTGGGGCCACAGCCCAAGGACGGGGGGGCGGCCCTCGCCCTCGGGCCGGGACTCGACGGGGAACCGCTGGAGGTCGTGCCGATCTCCCTCCAGAACGCGATCCGGACCGCCGTCCGTCAGAACCTCGGCGTCCAGCAGTCCCGCGTCGACCAGGCGGTCGCCGCCGCGGAGATCGTTCGCGCCGAAGCCGCGTTCGACGCGGTGCTCGGCGCGGGGGTGAACTTCGCCCGCATCGACGAGCCCGGCAACGACCTGTTGCTCGCGATCCCCGGTGGACAGCCGGTGATCTTCGACCAGGGGCAGGACGCCCGGCAGTGGGGGTTCACCACCGACGTGTCCAAGCGGCTCGGGAGCGGTGGTGCGGTGTCGGTGTCCTTCGGTGCCGACGAGACCTCGGTCTACAACACCACGACGCCGACCGTGTTCGATGACGCCTGGAACTCCGCGGTGTCGCTCGGCATCGGGCAGCCGCTGCTTCGGGGCTTCGGCGAGGACGTCAACACCGCGGAGATTCGCCTCGCCCGCAACGCGGACCGCAAGTCCGCGGTGGCGATTCGGGCGAACCTGCTCGCGCTGCTGGTGCGGGTCGAGAACGCGTATTGGAATCTCGTGCTCGCCCGGCAGGATCTCGTGATCGCCGAGTGGCTGGTCGAGGAGGGCGACCGGATCCGGGAGATCCTCTCGAACCGCCGCGGCTTCGACACCACGCTCGCCCAGTACGCCGACGCGGTCGCCACGGTCGAGAGCCGGAAGACCCGGGTGATCCAGGCCCGGCGCGACGTCGGCCGCACCGCGGACGCGCTGAAGGCGCTGGTCAACGATCCGGACCTTCCGGTCGGCGGGGAGTTCGATCTCGTGCCGGTCGACTTCATGATCGACGCCCCCTTCGGCTACGATCTCCGCAATTCGATCTCCACCGCGCTGGCCCGGTCCCCGTTCATCGACGCCGCGATCCTCGACATCGATGACGCCTCGATCCGCGAGATCGTCGCCCGCAACGGCCGGCTTCCCCAGCTCGATCTGCAGGCGGAGGTCAGCTGGCTCGGGCTTTCCGACGGCTTCGGCTCGAGCGTTCGGGAGATCGACGGCGACTACATCGACTACCTCGTCGGGCTGCAGTTCAGCCAGCCGATCGGCAACCGCGCCGCGGAAAGCGTCCTCCAGCAGGCCCGGCTCCGGCGGTCATCCGCCGTGATCGGATATCGCAATGCGATTCAGGACGTGGTGCTCGACGTGAAGAACGCGGTCCGCGACATCGCCGCGGGATACGCGCTGGTGGCCCAGGCCCGCAACTTCCGCCTCGCCCAGGCGGAGAACCTTCGTTCGCTCGAAGCCCTTCGCGAAACGCTCGCGGCGTTGACCCCCGAATTCCTCAACCTGCTCTTCCAGCGACAGGAACGGCTCGGTGAGGCGCAGTTCCAGGAGTTGAAGGCGATGGCCGTCTACAACCTCTCCATCGCGGAACTCGGCCGGGCGACCGGCAGCGGGCTCGAAGCCAACGGGATCGATCTCGTGGTGGTCGGTCCCGATGCGGGATCCGCGGCGAACGGCCTGAACGGCGGTTCCTGAGTTGGCGGATCCGCTCCCCGGTGCCACGGTTCGATCGGGATTCGATCCCGCCGTCCTCGCCGACGCGGTGATCAGACTTCGAACGAGCCGGCTCGTCGGCATGCCGACCGAAACCGTCTACGGGCTCGCCGGCGCGACCCTCGACCCGGCGGCGCTCGAGGCGATCTACGAGATCAAGCAGCGGCCCTCGGACAATCCACTCATCGCCCACGTCGCCTCGGTCGACATGGCCCGGACACTCTGTCGATCGTGGACCGCCGAAGCCGATCGACTGGTCGTCGCGTGCTGGCCCGGTCCGTTGGCGATCGTGCTCGATCGGGCCGACGCGGTGCCGGCGATCGCCGCGGGCGGACGGGATTCCATCGCCATTCGGATGCCCGCGCATTCCGTCGCCCTGCGGCTCATCGAGTCGTTCGGAGCGCCCGTCTCCGCGCCGAGCGCCAATCGATCCGGTTCGATCTCGCCGACCGAGGCTCGTCACGTGCTCGCCGACTTCGCCGAGGAGGATCTCCTCGTGGTCGATGGTGGGCCGTGTCGGATCGGGCTCGAATCCACGGTCGTCGATCTGCGTGGAGAACAGCCGGTCGTGCTTCGGCCGGGTGCGGTGACCGCGGACCGCATCGCCGAGATCCTCGGGGTGCCGGTGACGCAGCCCGAGATCATCGACCAGGTCGAGTCGCCCGGCACCGCATCCCGGCATTACGCCCCGATCACGCCCACCCGCCTGTGCCCGCTCGAAGACGCGGGTGGCGACGGCGTGGCGGTGATCACGATCGCGGCGGAGGATCCGAACGCGGCGCCCGCGGCGGGTATTCGCTTCCGCGTGGACCTGCCCGACGATCCGACGTTGGTGGCGGCGATGCTCTACAGCACCCTGCATGCCGCGGATCTCAGCGGCGCCAGTCGGATCGACATCGTGCCGCCGCGGGTCGACGACGCGTCGACGGCGTGGAACGCGGTGCTCGATCGGCTCGGTCGCGCTGCCGCGACCGACTGAATCCCGGTGGGGATCGCCCGCGGAGTCGCTGGAGGCTTCCGGGCCACGCGTCCGGACTCAGCGATTTTCGTCGGGCACGCCGGGCGGCGTGATCGTGGCGAGGTTTTCGGCGAGATGTTTCGCCCAGAGGTCCATCGCTTCCTTGGCGTGACCCCAGGGGTCGAGCTTCTCGAGGCCGAAGGGGCTGCCCCGGCGGCCGCCCATCATCGCGAAGACGATCTCGCCGGTCATCGAATCCGTGACTTCCGCCTCCATGGCGGCGGCGCCGAGGCCGAATCCCGCGATCGACGTCGCGGGGTGGATGTTCAGGGCGACCACGGCCTTGCGCACGTCGGTCACCGCGATCCGCACCCGAAGCACCTCAGGACCGGACATCTCGACGATCGCGTGATCAGCACCGAGGAAGTCGACGACCTGGCCGTGGAAGTACTCGGCGAGTTCGGTCTTCCGCTCGTCGCTCATGTCGCGGGCGTCGGCGTCATCGTCGATCCGCAATTCGACCGGGTCGACGAGAAACGCCCGGTAGTCCGCGACGTCCACGGCCTCGTTGCTCCAGGTCACCAGTTGATCCTGCAATTCACCATCGTCGAGCGTTGCGTAGGTCTCCTCCGCGAGGAATCCCGAGGGGGCGACCCTGTAGTCGGCGGCACAGCCGCCGAACAGGATCAGGGCTGGCAGCACGAGGCTGGAAACGATCGCTGAGGAACGCATCGAGGTACTCCCTTTCAGGGCGAGACGTGAGCCGAACCACGGGGCGACCATCGTTTCGCACCGGCCGTGAGCCTCACCGTACGCCGGCGGGCGGCGAAGGTGCGTCGATCGAGTGGGATTTCGTGCGACGATCGATGCGGTGAACCCCCCCGAACCCGCCGAGGATCAGATGGCCGCCGCATCGAGGGGGTGTGTTCCAATTCGTTCCGCCGTCGGCCAGCCCGGGAGTCCGGCGGTGCAAGACCGCCTCGCCCCGGTTATTTTCCACGGAAACCCCCGACCTTCAAAAGGACATCTCCGACATGCCCCTCGCTTCCTTTCTCCAACTCGCCCCCGCTGGCACCGCCAGGCCGGAGGGCGCCACCTCGATGCTCACCCTCGAGGCGAAGCCTCTGACCGTCGTGCCCTCCGTCGGCTCCACGCCCGCGACCGAGAACATGGTTCTCTTCGGCTTCTCCGACGAGAGGCTTCTGGAGGGCACGGAGATGGAGGGCACCCGCTCCTACGACGTGCTTCCCGGCTCCGAGAAGGTCCTCGAGGCGTCCCGACGTCCCCTCTCCTCGGTCAAGGCTGTCCTCATCATCGACGGCATCGTCCAGATGGAGCCGCCAAACTTCCGCGCCATGCTCGAGCGTGAGGAGATCTCCGCCACGGTCGGTGACATGTTCGCCCAGCACGACGGCCTCATCGTGAAGTATTTTCTCGCCTCGCGCTGGGGGCAGAAGAACCGCGGCGGAGGCGGCTACTTCTTCCAGAGCACCGCAGACATCGAGAAGTACCTCTCGAGCGACTTCTGGAACGAGTCCGCGAAGGACACACCTTGGGAAGACGTGACCTACGAGATGTACTCGGTGGTCGAGGCTCCCAACTGAGTCCCAGTGGGTCTCGAAACCGGAGGCCGGGGTGCCGCCCGCCCGCACTTGACCGCCGCCCCGCACGCAACCGCCGAGCTCGGAACACGGCGCCACGCGACTTGCCCAAGGGTGCCTGCCCCGATAGCGTGTCCTCCCACGATGGACCCCGACCAACGAAGGAGCGAGTCATGGCGAAAGGCTACTGGGCTGGACAGGTTTTCGAGATTCGCAACCAGGAGAGGTTCGACCGCTACGTAGAGAAGGCGATGGCGATCTTCGCGGAGGAGGCCGCGAAGGGCACCGGCAACTTCGTCCCGCTCGCGGTCGGCGAGCCCAAGGGCATCATCCAGGAGGGCCCCACCGGCGCGGCGCTGTTCGGCGGCATCGTCGCTTTCAACAGCCTCGAGGAAGCGATCGCAGGCCACGAGGACCCTCGGTATCAGGCCGCGCTCGCCGAGCTGGGCGAGGACCCTGAGGAGACGGTCGTGCGGACGCTGGCGATCTTCGAGGGCGCCTGACCCTCCGGCCGGCAGGTGGACCTGCGGCCTGGTGGCAAGGCTCACCGTGATCGATTAGGCGCCTCCCGTCGTCCGGTTCTCGCAGGGATGCTGGTGCGAATCCATCGAGGTCGCGCCGAGGACCAAGGCACGCACGGCGTCCTCCGAGGCGGCGAAGTCCGGGGTTCCGGCGGGACGGTGGCGGCGGCGGACCTTCGGGCCGGTCGAATCTTGATTCGATTGTCCGTTGAGTCGATCATTCGTTGAAGATCGAATCGCGGGCCGAATGGATCACCAATCGCGGGCGGGGATGTCGACGTCGAGCCGGGTGGCGCAGTCGCGGGCCTCGTCGTAGCCGGCGTCGGCATGCCGGAAGACGCCCATCATCGGGTCGTTGGTGAGGACGCGGGAGAGTCGCTTCGCCGCGGCGTCGGTGCCGTCGGCGACGATGACCTGCCCGGCGTGCTGGCTGAAGCCGATGCCCACACCGCCGCCGTGATGGAAACTCACCCAGCTGGCGCCGCTCGCGATGTTCGCGGCGAAGTTCAGGAGGGGCCAGTCGCTCACCGCGTCGGTGCCGTCCTTCATCGCCTCGGTCTCGCGATTCGGGCTGGCCACGCTGCCGCAGTCGAGGTGGTCGCGGCCGATCACGATCGGGGCGGAGACCTTGCCGTCCCGGACCAGCTCGTTGAAGAGAACGCCGGCCTTGTCGCGCTCGCCGAGGCCGAGCCAGCAGATGCGGCACGGCAGGCCCTGGAAGGCGACCCGTTCGCCAGCCATCTTCAGCCAGCGGTGGAGACCGACGTCGTCGGGGAAGAGTTCCATCAACGCCCGGTCGGTGATCTCGATGTCCTTGGGATCGCCGGAGAGGGCGGCCCAGCGGAAGGGGCCGCGGCCGAGGCAGAACTGGGGGCGGATGTAGGCCGGCACGAAGCCGGGGAACGCGAACGCATCGGCGAAGCCGTTGTCGAGGGCCCGCTGCCGGATGTTGTTGCCGTAGTCGAAGGTCTTCGCCCCGCGATCCTGCATCCGGACCATCAGTCGGACGTGCTCCTCCATCGTGTCGATGGATCGTTCCTGATAGCCGTCGGGGTCGGCGTCACGAAGGACTTCGGCCTCTTCCCGCGTCATGTCGACGGGGTAGTAGCCCTCGAGGGGATCGTGGGCGGAGGTCTGGTCGGTGAGGACCTCGGGGACGATGTCGCGTTCGTCGAGTCGACGAAGCAGGTCGACGATGTTGCCGGGCCAGCCGACCGAGATCGCCTTGCCCTGGTTCTTCAACTCGATCGCACGATCGATCGCGGCGTCGACGTCGTCCTCGATCTCGTCGAGGTAGCGGTCGTGGACCCGCTTCTCCAGTCGGTCCCGCTGGACGTCCGCGATCAGGCAGGTGCCTTCGGCCATGGTCACGGCGAGCGGTTGCGCGCCGCCCATGCCGCCGCAGCCGCCGGTGACGCTGAGGGTGCCGGCGAGCGAGCCGCCGAAGTGCTGTCGCCCGCATTCCGCGAACGTCTCGTAGGTGCCTTGCAGAATGCCCTGGGTGCCGATGTAGATCCAGGACCCCGCGGTCATCTGGCCGTACATCATCAGACCCTTGGCGGCGAGATCGTCGAAGTGCGATTGCGTCGCCCAGTGGGGGACGAGGTTCGAGTTCGCGATGATGACCCGTGGGGCGTCCTCGTGGGTGCGGATGACGCCGACCGGCTTGCCGCTCTGGACCAGCAGCGTCTCGTCGACGTCCAGTCGCTGGAGCGCCGCGACGATCGCGTCGAACGCCGCCCAGTTGCGGGCGGCCTGCCCGCGACCGCCGTAGACCACGAGCTTCTCGGGATGCTCGGCGACCTCGGGATCGAGGTTGTTCATGAGCATCCGCATGGCGCCTTCGGCGGCCCAGGTGCGGCAGGTCCTTTCGGCGCCCCGGGGGGCGGTGATCACGCGGTTTTCGGCGGCGGTATCCATGGCCGGATTGTAGGCCTCGGCGTCGTCGATCGGCGTGGTTCGATGGAAAACCTCGTGAGTGAAACGATGTTTTCGGACCGCGATGGTCCGTCTCGGGCCCGTGATGCCGGGGTCCTCAACCGAGGCCGCCCGTCGCGATCAGTTTAGCGACCGCGGCGATGTCGGGGGCGGGGCTGCGATCGTCTCCGAGCGGGGGGACGCGTTCCCGAATGGCCGCGTGGGCGGTCTCGACGTCCAACCCGCTGCGAAGCGGTCGTTGATGTTCGAAGGCCTGGGCCATGGTGAGGAGTTCGATCGCGATGATGTCGCGGAGCAGGTCGACGGATCGCCGGGCGAGGAGGCCGGCGGTCGCGCCCATCGAGTTGTAGTCCTCGATCCCCGCGCTGGTCGGGATGTTCGCGACGCTCGCGGGATTCGCGATGGTCTGCATCTCGCTCACGCAGGCCGCGGCGGTGTACTGGGCGATCATCAGCCCGCTCTGCAGCCCGGGATCCTCGGCGAGGTAGGGCGTCACCGGATTGTGGGCGTCGTGCCCGGAGAGCACCCAGTAGACCCGGCGTTCCGAGATGCCGCCGACGTGGCACGCCGCGACCCGAAGGCCGTCGAGGGTGATCGCCAGCGGCATGCCGTGGAAGTTGCCGCCGGAGAGGATCTCCGAGCCGCCGGCGTCGTCGAGGAACACCAGCGGGTTGTCGGTGACCGCGCCGAGTTCGTATTCGATGGTGCGCCGACCGTTCGCGATGGCGTCGCTCGCGGCCCCGAGGACCTGCGGGATCGCCCGCAGGCAGTAGGGGTCCTGCACTCGGGGATCGTCGTCACGGTGGGCTTCGACGATCTCGGAACCGGCGAGCAGTCGGCGGAGTTCGGCCGCGACCGCGATCTGGCCCGGCTGGCAGCGT
>NZFT01000086.1 GCA_002690755.1 Phycisphaerae bacterium | reverse complement strand
GCGAATCTCGCGGCGGGGATCGAAGTGGAATTGACCGGCGCACAGCCGGTCCCGCTCGCGGAGCTGCGGCGGGCCGCGTTGCTGGCGAGCGCCGCCGGGATCGGAAAGACGCGTCGGCTCGCGCATCTGCTGCTCGAACTCGAGGTACTTCGCCGCGACGGCCGACGAATCGTCCTGACCAACGGGTGCTTCGACGTGATCCACGCCGGGCACGTCGCCTACCTGAAGGAAGCGAAGCAGCAGGGAGACGTCCTGGTGGTCGGCATCAACGCGGACGAGAGCGTCCGGGCCCTCAAGGGCCCCGAACGGCCGATCTTCAACGAAGCGGAGCGACTCGAGGTGCTCGCCGAACTGGAATCGATCGACTACCTCGTGGTGTTCGGGGAGGAGACCGCCGCGGATCTGATCGAGGCGATCCGTCCCGACGTCTACGTGAAGGGTGGTGACTACCACCCCGAAGCCATCACCGAGCATCCGCTGCTCGAGCGGCTCGGCATCGACGTCCGGATTCTCGCGCATCGGCCGGGACTGGGGTCGACCGCGATCATCGATCGTCTTCGAACGCCCTGAGGTCGCCGATGTCCGAGAAAACGTCGTTGTTCCGCTGAATCCCGCCGTTGGGCGGGTTGTCGATGGCACCGGCCTCATTCGGATGAATACTCGAGGACCATGAGACCTCTCGTCATGTTTCAGATCGGTTTCTGCCTGCTCGCGGGGAGTGCCCTCGGAGGTTGTGCGACCTCGACCCCGGCCGCACCACTTCCGCCGATCACGGAGGTTTCGAGCATCCTCGTCCTGCCCTCTGCCGCCCAGGCGGTGATCGCGGTGGAGACCGGGATCGGTGCGGGCGATGCGATTCAGGCTCGAAACCAGCTCCGGCTCGGTGGATCGCCCATTTCGGGTGCCGGACCGTCCTTCGTTCTGCGATCGATCCGCGATGACCAGCGGATCATCAACGGTCGCAACCAGTCGACGTTCTCGCTGCGGGTGCGGACCGGTTCCCAGCGGCACCGATGAACGGGTCGAAGTTCGCTGGTTCACCTAAGTTATTGTTTAGGCGAGGCTTGCCCCATCCCTCTTGACATCGGACGCCCTCGTTTCGATACTCAGAAGTCGGCGATTTCGGCTCTGGGGTAAGGTTTCGGAGTCGCTGCAAAATCAGGAATCCAGCTGGAGCGTGACGGAATGTCGAGTTCAATCCCCAGTGCCTTGGGCAAGACGACGACCAAGAAGGAAATCGTCGATCGGATCGCGGCGGAGATGAATCAGCCACGAGCAGATGTGAAGCGCACGATCCAGGCTTTTCTCGATGAGGTCATCGAAGAGCTCGGCCGAGGCAATCGTCTCGAGTTCCGTGACTTCGGCGTCTTCGAGATTCGCGAGCGTGCGGCACGGCGGGCGCAGAACCCGAAGACGCTCGAGCAGGTCGAGGTTCCGGCGAGGAAGACCGTGAAGTTCAAGACCGGTCGTCTGATGAAGGTCCGGGTGGACGGCATGGAAGACGACGAGGGCTGATCTCCTCCCCATCGATCGAAACTCATCCACAACGGGTTGTGGACGGGCGGTCAGGATCCGGAGTGACTCGACGAACGTCGTGATTCGCGGCGAGAATGATCCCATGTCCGAGTCTGACGCTAGAAGTCGTTTCAAGAATCGAGATCGAGACGAACGGCCGACGCTGCGGGCGGAGGAGCTGACGCGGCTCGCGGAGGCGGTTCCGCCGCACGCCCTCGATGCGGAGGTGTCGCTGCTCGGCTCGATGATCCTCGACCCGCGGGTGATCGCGGACGTGCTCGGGATCGTGAAGTCGGGGATCGACTTCCACCGACCGGCGCACACGATCCTCTTCGATCTCATGATCGACTGTTACGACCGGACCGCGTCGCTCGACGTCGTTCAGTTGAACCAGCTCCTGATCGATCGATCACTGCTTGACGAGGTCGGTGGTCTGGACTATCTGGTGCATCTCGCGGAGAGCGTTCCGACCGCGACCAACGCGCCCCGCTACGCCCGGATGGTCCGGGAGAAGGCAACCCTTCGCGAACTGATCGCGGCGGCGGGCGAGACGCTTCAGGATGCGCATCGGGCGGACCTCGAGGTCGCGATGGTGCTGGAGACCGCGGAGAAGCGGATCTTCAAGATCGCCGAGCAACGCGAGCAGCAGAGCGCGAGTTCACTCAACGTCCTGCTCGACGAGGTGATGAAGTCCATCGAGGAGTCCGACGGTTCCCGGATCGGGGGCGTACCCTCGGGATTCGGCGAGCTCGACGAGATGCTGAACGGCTTCCAGCGGGGTGAGATGCTGATCCTCGCCGCCCGTCCGTCGATGGGCAAGACGGCGTTCGCCCTCAACATCGCGGAGCAGATGGCGGTGGCGGATCATCCCGTCGCGATCTTCAGTCTCGAGATGGGGAAGCAGCAGCTGGTGCAGCGAATGCTCTGCGCCAGAGGTCGGATCGACTCCCAGCGGATGCGACGAAGCACGCTTCGCGAAGAGGACTTCAAGCGGCTGATGACCGCGTGCAACGATCTTTCGGATGCGCCGATCTACATCGACGACACGCCGGGGTTGAACCTGCTCCAGCTGCGGTCGAANGCCCGGCGGATGAAGGACAAGCACGACATCGGCGCGATCGTGATCGACTACCTCCAGCTGATGAGCGCGGGCGGTCGGGTCGAAAGCCGGCAGCTCGAAGTCTCGGAGATCAGTCGTGGTGTGAAGGCGATGGCCCGCGAGATCGACGTGCCGGTCCTCTGCCTCAGTCAGCTCAATCGAGCCGCCGAGCAACGGGAGGGGCACCGTCCGCGGATGAGCGATCTCCGCGAGTCGGGGTCGATCGAACAGGATGCCGACGTGGTGATGATGCTCCACCGCGAGGAGTACTACCACAAGGCCGAGCCCGAATGGGCGGAGCAGAACCCCGACAAGGCCGGACTCGCCGAGGTGATCATCGCGAAGCAGCGAAACGGTCCCACCGGCGTGGTGACGCTCGGCTGGAACGCCCAGAGCACGCGTTTTCAGGATCTCTCCTACGCGACCCCGCCGCCGGACATGCCGGCGGAAGGGGGCGGGTGGAGCGAATCCAGCGGGATTCCAATCTGATCCTGCATCATCGAGGGTCGGCGGTCCGTTCCGACTGGGACGCTTTCGAGGCTGGTCATCGCATCCGAGTCGATTCGGTGCGGTAAAGTCTTTTCAGCAACCCGGACGCCGCGGGGTGGTCCGCGTCGACGCGAGGAACCCGGCTCCACTATCGATGGACGAGATCACCCCAGACCAGCTCGCGGTGATCGTCCGCTCCGCGGGCGACGGGGACGAGGCGGCGTGGAGAACGCTCGTCGCGGCCTATTCGCCGCGGGTGTTCGCCCTGATCCGGGCCCAATGCCGCGATGAGGAACTCGCGGAGGAAATCACCCAGTCGACCTTCTGCACGATCGCGACGAAACTCCCCGAATACGACGAGGTGGGGCGATTCGAGTCGTGGCTCATGCGGATCGCGATGAATCGCCTCCGGGACGAGATGCGTCGGCGAAAGCGACACGCACGGCCGGCCTCGGAGTCGACCCTGGTCGGTCTGGCGGGGGAGGTCGACCCGCCGGATCGGGCGGACGATCACGGTCTGCCGGAAGGTGATCTGCGAACGGCGATCGAGCGGCTTCCGGACGCCGATCGGGAGATCCTGTACCTGCGGCATGTCGGCGGGTTGAGTTTCAAACAGCTCGCAGAGGCCTTGGAAACGCCCATGGGGACGTTGTTGGCGCGGCACCATCGAGCCCTCAAAAAGGTCCGTGAGATGCTCGAGGGCATGCAGGCGGAGCGTGATGATGCCGAGTGAGATTCGTGGATATCGGACGTGCCGGCGATATCGGGCCCGAACCGCGTCGTTTCCCGCGCGAAGTCCGTTTACATGCAATCGAGGGCTCGGATCGGCGTTCTTCAACCCGAGGCTCCCCTTGGATTCACGCTCATGAACAACGAAGACCAACCGCTTGAGGCAGGGACTCCGGACTTCGATCGCGTCGCGGACGATGCGGCGTCGATCCCCTCGGAGCTCGCCGATCTCGATTCGAGGCTTGGGGATGCGATGCGGAGGACGGGCGCGGTCGATTCCGATCGGGCGGCTTCGCTGGCGTCCTCGGTGTTCGCGGCTTCGGTGGGATCGCTTCCGACCGACTCGTCCGCGGTGACGACGTACCCGATCGCCGATTGGCGTCGACGGCTCGCGGTGGGTGCGGGGCTGGCGGCGGCGGCCTCCCTGGCGATCGCAGCATGGATCCAATTCCAGTCGGCACCGGTTTCGACCAACCCGGTCGAGACGCCCCGGATTGCGGCGTCGGAAAGCGACTCCGGAGCGGGCGCCACGACCGAGTTCGATTTCGACGGCTTCGGAGATGGTGACGCGCTTCTGGTATCCATCGATTCGCCGACGGGGCCGGAAGCCCTGCTCGCGGCGGTGATGATGGGCGGTGACGCCGAGTGGCTCGACGATGCACCGTCGGCCACGCTGGCGGTTCAGAACGTACGACCGGTCCTCGACTCGTGGTCGATCGATGTGACCGATGTCGAGGCGGAAATCCAGTCGATTCTCGCCGGCCCGACGTCCTGATGCCCCGAACGGAGTATCGTCAAACCGTGATCAAGCCCACGCTCAGATTCATGATCGCCGGTCTGGTGCTCTCCTGCACCGCCACGCTTCCGGCTCAGGATTCCACGAACAAGGCGACCGAGGCGGAGGATTCGATGAGCGAACGTCCTCGCCGCGTGCGGCCGGACGTCGGCGACGCCGATCAGAATCCCCGGCACGGTGGACGCTTCGACGGACGACGGGCCGGCATGGCGGATCGGTTGCTCGGGCGAGGCGATGGAGGCGAATCACGCGGGCGCGGCATCCCGCGAACGATCTCCGAAAAGGAATTCAAGCGAATGATCGAGATCGGGAAGCGGATCTCGCCGGAGATGTCCGCCGCGCTCGAAAAGCAATGGGTGGAGAACCGCGAGGAGGCCATGAAGTCGCTGGCCCGCAACGGTCGACGGCTCTACGGCATGATGATGCTCGAGCGAAGGAATCCGGAACTCTTCGCCGCGAAGGTCGAGGAGTTGAAGGCGCAGTTCGATCTCCGAAACGCGGCGATGGCGTTCGACGCAGCGCGGGTCGCCGAAGACGAAGCGGCCCAGCTCGCGGCGCGGTCCGCCATCCAGACGCTGGCCGCGAAGACCATCGATCTCGGATTGAAGGTTCGCGCGATGGAGCTGGCCGCGCTAGATCTGGCGGTGCTCGAGATGCGAGCGAAGCTCCAGGAAGAGGTCGCGTCCTCGAGCGCTCGGGTGGAGGCCATGGTCGAGCGACTCCTGATGCCGCGCGAGGAACGTCCTCGCACCGGCGACGGGAAGGGCCCGAAGAAGGAAGCATCCGCCGCCACGGCGGGGTGAACGAACCGAACGAATGTCCGACGTCGCCACCGTGCCATCCGCCGCTCCCGGACGACCGAGGACCGTGGCAGTGCGCTCACGGGGTTGGGCCGGGCCGATCGGGATGGCGGTGCTGCTTCTCGTCGGGATCGGTTGCTTCGCCACGCTCCCCTGGACGCTCGGCGGCGTCGAATTCGCCGGCGTGGTCGAGCGTCGCTACGAGGCCGGCGACCTGGATCTCAATCTCCTTCCCCCGTCGCTGATGGGATTCGATGCCGCTGAAACCGCCCGCGTCGCCGAGGTGTCGGATGCGGAGGGATTCGTCCCCGTGCTCGCGTTCGGCACCGACGAACTTGGACGTGGGATGCTCGCGCGAGTGATGCTCGGTGGGGCGGTGAGCCTCGGAATCGGACTCGCCTCGGCGGTGATCGCGGTCACGATCGGAACGCTCCTCGGCGGGATCGCGGGGTTCGTTGGCGGCCGGGTCGACGCCACGATCATGCGATTCGTCGACATCCTCTACGGGCTGCCGTACATCCTGCTGGTCGTTCTGATCTCGGTGGCCGCCGACGGGGTGATCGCCCGGCTCGGCCTTGATCCATCCTCGTCCGCTCGGCAACTGGTCAACGTCGCCACCTTGCTCGTCGCGATCGGCGGCGTCGGATGGCTGACCACCGCCCGGGTGATTCGAGGGCAGGTGCTGAGCCTCCGAGCCCAACCGTTCATGGAGGCATGCCGAGCCCAGGGAATGGGGGCGGGTCGGCAGTTCTTCCGGCACCTCCTGCCGAATCTGGTCGGTCCGATCGTGGTCTACGGGACCCTCGCGGTCCCCGCGGCGATTCTCTCGGAGAGTTTCCTGAGTTTTCTCGGGATCGGGGTCGAGGAGCCGCTCCCCAGCTGGGGCAACCTCGCGAGCACNGGNCTTTCNGAACTCAACACGGTCCGNAGTCGNTGGTGGCTGCTGGNCTGGCCCTGCGTCTTCATCGCGATCACCCTCGTCAGCCTCAACCTGATCGGGGATCGATTGAAGGCGAGGTTTGATCCAACTCACGGCTCCCCGTAGCCTGTACCACCCGGACTCGAGTCCGGGCCTGTCCCCAGACGTCCCCCGAAGTCGTCGACCCCCTGGAAGCCCCCCTCAGATGCAGAACCGATTCACCTTCAAGGATTCGATGCTTTTCCTCCTGATCGGCGTGGTGGGCCTGCTGGCCTTCCTCTCGATGCAGGCTGGTGACCGCCTCTGGCGGGAGATGCAGAAGCTCGAGAGCAAGATGAGCGACATCGAGCGATCGGGCGGCAGCGGCAGCACCGCGGGCATCGACGACGTTCGCCGGGAACTCGCCGAACTGAAGACGGCCATCGCGTCGCGACCGATCAACGTACACGTGACGGGGGTCGCCGCATCCGGCACCGCCGCACCGGCGCCCGTCGCCGAGGCGATGGGCGAGGAGGCCGTCGTCGCCGACACGCCGNCCGGCGANGGTGTTCGTGACACCGCCTGGGCGCGGCCCGGCGTCGAGATCGCGTGGCAGGAGACTCCGGGGTTCACGACGAATCCGGAATCGGTCCCCGGCTACGCCGCCGGAGGCGAGTTCACGGAGATCTTCTCGGCTCAGCTTCCTCGAATCACGCCGTATCTCTCGGGTGACGTCTACAGCCGCCGGATTCTCGATCAGGTCGTCGAGCCGCTGGGGGCGTACAACTCCGAAACGCTTGCGATCGAGGGCGTCCTCGCGGACGCCTGGCAGTTCGATCCCGACGGCATGTGGCTCCGAGTCCACCTGAACCCCCGCGCGACCTTCAGCGACGGGACGCCCGTGACCTCCGAAGACGTCCGCTGGACCGTCGAGGACTTCATCAAGAACACCCGCATCGAGGCCGAGCGTTCGCGTTCGACCCTCGACATGATCGAGCGGGTCGAGATCGTCGACGATCGGACCGTGGAGTTCGTCTTCAACAAGGCGGTCTTCACCAACCTCGACTACACCCTCGGCATCGCGGTGCTTCCGAAGCACGTCTACGGCGTGCTCGAGGAATCCGAGATCAACCAGTCCACGGGCCTCCTGATGGGTTCCGGACCATTCCGGCTGGAGGTGATGGACGTCGAGAACCAGTGGTCGCCCGGCGAGGACGTCGTGGTCGTCCGCAACGAGCGGTACTGGGGTGAGCAGAAGTCACCGCTCGCGAGCATGCGGTTCAAGGTGATCACCGAGCCGACCGCCGCGCTGGTCGGTTTCCGCAACGGGGACGGGGACATGCTCACGCCGTCGTCCTCGCAGTACGCGGAACTCCGGAAGAACAGCGACTTCCTTCGCAGCAACGCGATCTACAAGTGGGTCAACATGCGATCCGGCTATTCGTTCATCGGATGGCAGTGCGGTCGCCGAGGCGGCCCGCCGGACGGTGATTGGACACCCTTCCACGACAAGCGGGTCCGGCGTGCGATGACCATGCTCCTCGACCGCGAACAGATGATCCGGAACATCTACGCCGGCGTGGGTGTGGTGTCGACCGGGCCGAACAGCCCCAGCGCCCCGAGTTCCAACCCCGACATCGATCCGTGGCCGTACGACCTCGACGAGTCGAGGGCGCTCCTGAAGGAGGCGGGCTGGGAGGATCTCGATGGTGATGGGATCCTCGAATACCAGAACGACGACGAGTACTTCTCCAAGGGCACGCCCTTCAAGTTCGAATTCACCATCACGAACTCGGGCGAGACCTCGGAGCGGATCATCAGCTACCTCGTCTCCCAGTGTTCGGAGATCGGGATCGTCTGCGAGCCGCGGGTCGTCGACTGGTCCTTCTACTCCGACATGCTCAAGCGTCGGGACTTCGACGCCATGATCATGGGTTGGAGCGCGAACGCCCCCGAGTCCGATCCGCGACAGATCTGGCACAACTCCTCGATCCTCGACCAGGGTGACAACTTCATCCAGTGGGACAGCCAGGATGCCAGCGATCTGATCGACCAGGGGCGTGGCACCATGAGCCGCGACGAGCGAATGCTGGTCTGGCACGACTTCCATTCGGTCGTGCATGACGAGCAGCCCTACACCTTCATTCGCGTGTCCCCCTGGATCCGCTTCATCAACCGCGACGTCGGCAACGTGCAGACCTACCCGATCGGGCTTCAGCCCGGCGAATTCTTCCGCGTCGCCGAATGAACCGGCACCGATCGACCAGGCAGGAACCCACTCCGGTGACCACGACAGAAGGAACTCGCTGACCGATGCTCGGCTACATAGTGCGCCGCCTGTTCCTGATGATTCCCACGCTGCTTGGGATCACCTTTCTCGTGTTCATGCTGCTGGCGCTCGCGCCCGGCGGGATCGGTGCAGCGCTGCGGGCCGCGGGTGGCAACGTCGATGCCGACAGCAAGGCGAGTCTCCAGCTCCTCTACATCGAGGATCGATACGGACTCGACGATCATCCGGTGGTCCAGTACGGCCGCTGGCTGGCGAGGATCTCGCCGGTCAAGTTCGGGCGGCGGTCGATGCGGAACTATGCGGGCGATCTCGAGGCACCGCCGCGGAGCGTGAAGGAACTGCCGATCGGACCCGACTGGTTCGGTGACGCGTACGAAGTGCCCGACGACCTCGTCGCGAAAGCCGAAGCCCGGAACCGCACGGTGGCCGACGATGCCGGCGCGACCCGGGTGGCCGCGGTGGTCGAGGCGAAGGCGGCGGCGGAGCTTCGCCGGTCCGAAGACCTCGCGGTCGGTCGCGATCCCGCGGCGATTCCCGAGTACAAGGAATCGAACAAGGTCTACCTGCGGGCCCGGGCCGAGTACCTGATGTCGACCCGGTCCCTCGCCAGCGCGATCGCCAACTACGCGGCCGCGGACTCGACTCGAGCGATGGGCATCGAACGGGACCGTCTGGTCGGCGAGGGGGTCGACGAGAAGGTCGCGGCCCGGATCGCCGCGGAGTCGGTCCGATCGAAGTTCAACGACGTGGTCGGCGACGGCAACGTCATCGACTACCCGCGTCTCGAACGCATGACGCCCGAGACCACGACGCCGGAGTGGGGCGCGGTCGTCGACGCGTATCGGGACATGACCGAAAAACAGGCGGAGGCCGCGGCTTCGCTTGTTCGCGTGAACACGGCGTACGAGCGGGGCCCGTATCCGCTGGCGGGCGTGGGCGCCGGTGACGTGGTCTCCCTCGACTGGCCCGATTTCGGCAAGAGCTTCACCCTCGGGCGACCGGTGCTCGACCTCATCGCCGAGGCGCTTCCGGTGACCCTGCTCCTGAACATCGCCGCGATCCCGATCATCTACCTCGTGGCGGTTCCCTTCGGCATGCAGGCCGCGGCCCGGCACAACCGCCTCTTCGACAAGATCTCCGGCAGCATCTTCGTGATCTTCTGGTCGATCCCGGTGGTGTGGGCGGGCGTGCTCGCGATCGGATTCCTCGCGGACGACCAGTATCTCGGTCTGTTCCCGGTGTCCGGGCTGCACTCCAACGACGCGGACGACATGGCCTTCCTCCCCGGTTGGAACGGCGAGCGTTTCGAGATCGGCTACATGCTCGATACCGCGTGGCACATGGTGCTTCCGGTGATCTGTCTGGTGTACGGCGGCTGGGCGGTGCTCGCCAAGCAGACCCGTGCGGCCATGCTCGACACCTACACCATGGACTTCGTCCGGACCGCCCGGGCCAAGGGCGTCTCCGATCACGACGTGAAGTGGTACCACGTCTTCCGCAACAGCCTGCTCCCGGTCATCACGATCTTCGTGCTGGTGTTCCCCGCGATGCTCGCGGGCTCGGTGGTGGTGGAGCGGATCTTCAGCATTCCCGGCATGGGCTCGCTGATCCTCGGGGCGATCTTCAACCTCGACCGCGACGTCATTCTCGCCAACGTGTTCATGATCGCGGTGCTCAACCTCGTCGCGCTGCTGCTCGCCGACGTTCTCTACGCCGCGGCCGACCCCCGCGTCACCTTCGATTGATCCGGAAACGCCCCCCTCGATGACTTCCTCGAAGCAAGATTCTGAAAAGACGATCAGCGGCATCGACGTGATGCGGGGCGTCGGTGCGTCGAAGGCGAAACCCTTCTGGGCCGATGCCTGGAGTCGGGTCGTGGAGCGTCGCGGCGCGCAGCTCGGCCTCCTCTGGATCGGCATCATCGGATTCTTCGCGATCTTCGCGCCGGTGCTCGCCAACGGGCTCCCGATCTGGACCATCCAGCGGAACGGCAACGGCGACATCATCGATTCCTGGTCGCCCCTGCTCGACTCGCTCACCTCGACCGACATCCTGCTTCTGCTCGGCGGGGTGCTCGTGCCGATCCTGCTGCTGCTTCCGCTTCAGGTGACGCGACAGTGGCGGCTCGGACTGGTATGCGCCTTCGCGACGATGGCGGGTTCGGTGGTGGTGCTGATCGCGTTCGTCCAGTACCTCATGGCCGGCAGCGATCCCGAGGTCCTCTCCGCCACGTGGCTTCCCTGGACCGTTTCCGCCGGGGTTTCAGCGGTGGTCCTGTGCTGCTTCTTCTGGTTGGTCCCGGTTCGCGGCGTGGGGTTGAAGCTCGTGGTGTCCGCGATCCTCCTCCTGCTCACCGGTGCCATCTGTGCCGATCGCTGGGTCCAACCGGTCGTGACGCCCGATCGATTCGTGCGTGGCGAGCGGGACGGCACGATGGACAACATCTACACCCTGGTCCCGTGGTCGCCGACCCAGTCGGAAGCGATCTTCTACTCGCGCCGTCCGACGACCACCGTTTCGAACGCCTACCTGATGGTCGCGGAGGAGCAGGTCGACGACGGCATCGCCTTCTTCATCCGCACCGTGGCGTTCAACATCTCCCCCCGGATCGAGGGGCTCGCCATCAGCAATGATGCGAGATCGAATCTCGTCGAGTTCGTGGCGTCGGGCGACCGGGCGATGGAGGCCGGCCTCGTCGAGGCGGGCATGTCGGACGCGTACGTCGCCCGATTCCTCGAACTGTCCGAAGACCTTCAGGCCTATCGGGACGGAATCGACGAGGGCGATGCGGAGGCGGCGACCGCGGCGGCGGATGCCGCCATCATGATCGTCGCCGGCATCGAGGCGGCGAGCCGGAACTCGAAGATCATGATCGCGGATGCGAGCGACGAGCTTCGCGACAAGGTCGAGGAGCGAATCGGATTCGTGCAGGACGCCGAGGCGCGTTCCGAAGATTCCTACGGCCGTCGCGACTTCCATCTCGGAACGGACCCCATCGGCCGGGACGTCCTGACCCAGATGCTGCATGCCTGTCGGCTCTCGATCTCCATCGGACTGGTTTCGACCGGGATCTCGGTGGTCATCGGAATCGTGATCGGGTCCCTGATGGGCTACTTCGGCGGCTGGGTCGACCTGGTGCTCTCGCGAATCGTCGAGATCTTCATGGCGATCCCGGTGCTGTTCCTCCTGATCGTCGCCGCGTCCGCGCTGCCGCGGAACACCTACGTGATGATGGCGATCATCGGTTGCGTCACGTGGACCGGTTCCGCCCGGTTCATCCGGGCCGAATTCCTCAAGCTTCGGAACCAGGACTTCGTGCAGAGCTGTCGGGCGGTCGGCCTGCCGCTTCATTCGACGCTCTTCCGGCACATGCTGCCCAACGGAATCACCCCGGTGCTCGTCCAGGCGTCGTTCGGCATCGCGGCCGCGATCATCGCCGAGGCGACATTGAGCTACCTCGGGCTGGGGCCCTACGGCCAGTCCTCCTGGGGCAAGCTGCTGTCGCTCACCACCGGCGAGACCGGTATCTTCCTCTGGTGGATGGCGGTGTTTCCCGGGGTCGCGATCTTCCTGACCGTGCTGGCGTACAACGTGCTCGGGGAGAACTTCCGCGACGCGATCGATCCGAAGATGCGGAAGGCGGCCCACTGATGCCCGAGGTCAAGAAACCCGGAGCGCCTCTGCTCGAGGTCCGCGATCTCGCGGTGAGCTTCCAGAACAGTTCCGACCCCGCGGGNCCGCGGATCCAGGCGGTCGCGGGCGTGAGCATGACCATCCACCCGCGTCAGACCCTGGCGGTGGTGGGGGAGTCCGGTTGCGGCAAGAGCGTCACGGCGATGAGTGCNATGCAGCTGATTCCAAGGCCGCCCGGTCGATTCGATCGCGGCAGCATCAGCTACAAGGGCGATGACGTCCTGCAGTTCGACGAGAAGAGGATGCTGGGGATTCGCGGCAAGGACATCGCGATGATCTTCCAGGAGCCGATGACCAGTCTGAACCCGGTCTACACCATCGGCGACCAGATCATGGAGGCGGTGCTCCTGCATCAGAACGTCGATCGATCGCAGTCCGCCGACATCGCGGTCAAGGCGATGGACGACGTGGGCATTCCGAATCCGGCTGCCCGCCTCAACGACTATCCGCACCAGTTTTCGGGCGGCATGCGGCAGCGGGTGATGATCGCGATGGCCCTCGCCTGCGATCCGACGCTGTTGCTCGCAGACGAACCGACCACCGCGCTCGACGTCACGATCCAGGCTCAGATCCTCGAACTGCTGCGCAATCTGCAGCGGACCAAGGAGATGGGAATCATGTTGATCACCCACAACCTCGGCGTCGTGGCCGAGAACGCCGACGTGGTCTGCGTGATGTACGCCGGTCGGGTGGTCGAGTACGCCAAGGTCTACGACCTCTTCGATCGTCCGCTGCATCCGTACACCCGGGGTCTCTTCAATTCGATCCCGCGACTCGGAGAGGCCAAGCATCGTCTGACCACGGTGGAAGAGGTGGTGGAGGATGCGACGCAGTTCCAGGGTCTTCCCGGCTTCGAGCACGGTGTCGTCCCGTGGTGGCCGGATCCGCCGGAGGAGACGACCCCCGAGCTGGTTCCGAATCGCGACGAATACGTGCTCAATGAGATCGAACCGGATCGCTGGGTCGGCTGCTTCAGGTCCCCGTATCTCGAGGATCACGTCTGCCGGCCGCCGGACCTCGACTATCGCAAGGACGATCTCGCCTGATCGGGCGGATCCGTCCCGGCCATCTTCCACCATCCCGCAAACGTCAACCGGAGGCTCGCGCCATGTCCCTGATCGAAGTCGGTAGGAAGGCTCCCGCATTCACACTCCCCGATCAGGACGGCGCGAAGCATGCGCTGAAGGATCTGGCCGGCTCGCCGGTGATTCTCTTCTTCTATCCGAAGGACGACACGTCNGGCTGCACCAAGGAGGCCTGTCAGTTCCGGGACCAGCTTCCCGACTTCAAGAAGGTCAAGACGCGGATCTTCGGCATCAGTCCCGACTCGGTCGAGAGCCACCGGAAGTTCGTCGACAAGCACGAACTGAACTTCACGCTGCTCGCGGACGCGGCGCGTGACGGCGACGAGAACCCGAAGATCTGCCTGAAGTACGGGGTGTGGCAGGAGAAGTCGATGTACGGTCGCAAGTACATGGGGGTGGTCCGCACCACCTACCTCATCGGTCCCGACGGCAAGGTCGCGGAACGATGGGACAAGGTGAAGGTCCCGGGGCACGCCGACGCGGTGCTCGAAGCGGTCCGAGGGCTCTGAGCGGCGTCCGCCGGCTTCTCGGCCCGCTCACCGCAGTCCGCCGAAGACGAAGGCCGCGGCGGTGATCATCAGGAAGATCCCGACGAGCAGCCAGGCGGCGCCGAGGAGAAACTGGAGGATTCGAGCGAGCGAGAACCAGTCGCGTCGTTGCAGCCGCTGGAACCGGGGGATGGCGGCGGTGGCGAGTCCGCATTCCGGGCAGGTGGCGTCCCACGGAAGATTCACGAGCAGATGCCCGCAGCCTCGACAGCTCGGGTGATCCCGGTCGGGCGGGCGGCCCGGGCCGGTGAGTCCCGCGACCTCGCCGCATTCGGGGCAGGGGGTGCCCTTGGAAAGTCGACGAAGGTCGTATCCGCAGTGCCGACAGGACGTCGTCGTCATCCGGGGTGAATTCCGGCCTCGGATCACCGAGGCGATCACCGGCACGGCGATGAAGAAGCCCACCAGAAGCAGCATCACCAGCATGGACATGTCGTGTTGGTTGAACACGTCGCGCCTCCGGTCCTTGCCCCACGTCCCGCCCCGGCGGATCGCGACGACCGGAGCGTATCACGGAACCCGGCGCATGCGGATCTCACGCTCGGATCGACGTCACGGACGTGGTTCATCGGCCACTCGGGCCGGTGTTCCGCCCTCCGGTCCTGCGGGTGGTGGCGTCGCCGTGGTCCGCTCGAGGGNCTGCCGCTGCGCGGCNCGAGCGGCTCTCNAGGCGTCGTAGCGGGACGGCGTGGAGGAAAAGCCTCCCTCGCGGACGATGACGATCGTGATTNCGAGCCAGCTCACGAGCAGCACACCGCCGAGCAGACCCCTGATCGAATAGGAGATCCGTCCCCGCCCGGTCGTCCTCATCGGGGCCGTGTGAGACCCGCAGCCNGGACCGCCGTCGCTGCACTCGATTGCTCCGAGATCGAGGTCGCTCGCTCGACGATGCATCCGGCCAGGGGCGAAGGAGGTGCTTCGACGCGTCCCGGGAATCTCCCCGCATTCCGGGCAGGNCCGGCCGCCGGTGAGCGTGTCCTGGCAACTCGAGGATTGCCGCTCGGTGGCGTTCGTCCGGGCGCGATGCATCTGCAGGATCGCCAGCATGGGAAGGCCGAACCATCCAACGATGATCANTGATTGACTGAGATCCATGGGGCTGCCCTCGGGGACGATATCCTGTGNNNATGTCCCAGCCTCTGCTCCGATTCAAGCGACTCGATCCCCGAGCAGTCCTTCCCGCCTACCAATCCGAGCAGGCGGCGGGTCTCGATCTGTGTGCGGTGCTCGACACACCCATGGAGNTCTCCGCAGGCGCGATTCTCATGGTTCCCTGTGGTTTCGCGATGGCGATTCCCGCCGGCTGGGAGGCTCAGGTCCGGCCCCGAAGCGGCCTGGCGAGCCGGCATGGGATCTCCATGCCCAATTCGCCGGGAACCATCGACGCGGACTACCGCGGCGAGGTGAAGGTCCCGCTGATCAACCTCGGAAAAGCCTCCTTCACGGTCGAGCCGGGGATGCGGATCGCCCAGATGGTGATCGCACCCGTCGCCCGGGTCANGATCGAGGAGGTCGAGGCGCTCGACGACACCGACCGGGGATCGGGCGGATTCGGTTCGACCGGGCGGTAATCCCCGTCGATCTCTTCTAGAATCCCGGAACATGACTTCCGCCACCAATATCGATGTTCCGTTGCTCGACCTGAAGGCGCAGTACGCGACCATCCGATCGGAGATCGAGCCGGCGGTCCAGGAGGTGCTGGAGAGCCAGATCTTCATCGGTGGACCGAAGGTCGCCGAGTTCGAGTGCCGCTGCGCCGGCTATCTGGACGCCCCCTTCGCGGTGGGGAACTCCAGTGGTTCGGATGCCTTGATCCTCGCGCTCGACGCCCTCGGGGTCGGGCCGGGCGACGAAGTGATCGTGCCGACCTACACCTTCTTCTCGACNGCGGGAAGCGTCTCCCGAGTGGGTGCCACGCCGGTCTTCGTCGACATCGATCCGGCCTCGTACCAGATCGATCCGGACTCCATTCGTCGAGTGCTCGAAGGACGGAAACCCGGCGCCGTGAAGGCGTTGATGCCGGTGCACCTCTTCGGGCAGTCGTCCGATCTGGACGCCGTCATGGCGATCGCGGAAGAGCACGATCTTCGAGTGATCGAGGATGCGGCACAGGCGTTCGGAACCGAAGACATCCACGGGCGTCGAGTGGGTTCGGTGGGCGACATCGGTACCTTCAGCTTCTTCCCCAGCAAGAATCTCGGAGGCTTCGGTGACGGCGGTCTCTGCACCGCCCGCGACGAAGCGCTCGCCGAGCGGATGATCCGTTTCCGCAATCACGGCATGAAGCCGAAGTATTTCCACCACGACGTGGGATTGAACGCCCGACTCGACGCGCTTCAGGCCGCGATCCTGCTCGTGAAGATCGAGCACCTCGATGCCTGGTCCGCCGGTCGCCAGGCGAACGCGGCCTGGTACGACGAGGCCTTCAACGCCGCCGGGGCGGCGACCAGCGCCGTTTCCCTCGACGAGGGCGGGCTTCCGCTTCGGACCCCGGAACCTGCACCGAACGGAGCGCGTCACATCTACAACCAGTACGTGCTCCGAGTACCCGGCTCGCATCGCGATGCGATTCGCGAGACGCTCAAGTCCGCGGGGATCGGCAACGAGGTCTACTACCCGCGCTGCCTCCACGAACAGGACTGCTACCGGGACATCGGGCATCAGGCGGGTGACTTCCCGCATGCGGAGCGGGCCAGTCGGGAGACGATCGCGATTCCGATCTTCCCGGAGCTGTCGGAGCCGCAGCGTCAGCACGTGGTCGACACCGTGCTCGACGCAGTCCGTTCGATCTGACTCGGGCGGCCCCGCTCAGATCACGCCGTCGAAGGACGTGAGACCGAGCGGTTCGATCACGCGGAACGCTTCGGCGGTCTCGACGCCGATCCGACTGCCCAGGAAGGTCGCCTGGGCATCCAGCCAGTCGACGATCCTTCGATTCCCCGTGTGGGCCTTGAACTGGCTCGCGTAGGCGAGGACCGCGTCCCGCTTCCGATCGTGGAAGCCGGTGGTGTCGACCAGGAACGACGGATCCGGGATCGTCTTCAGGTGCGTGCAGAAGTAGTAGATCATCCGGCTCGGGTGGCGGGGGTCGCCCGGGATGTCGGTCTTGGTCAGTTTCGAATCGAATCGCGCGTCTTCCACGATCCGCGTCGCGGCTCGGTGGTCAGGATGGGCGTCGACGGGATCCGGGCAGAAGATCCAGTCGATCTCCCGGGTCCGGATCACGCCCGCGACCGCATGACGACCGGCGACCGAATGCACGACCTCGCGATTCACGAATCCGTGTTCCCGCCCCAGCATGATGCGCTCGACCCCGAGGATCGAGGCGGCGGCGGCGCTCTCCTCGGCGCGGATCGTCGGTGAGCCGTGCGGCGTGGGTTCGCCGTCGGTCAGATCGAGGAGCGTGACGTGATGGCCGGCGTCGACCAGCTTCGCGATCGTTCCGCCCATTCCGAGTTCCTGGTCGTCCGGATGCGGACCGACGACGAGCATGTTCACGGTCGAATCTCCTTGCCGACGGGGGCGTCGGTCTTCAGTTCGGCGAGCAGGGCCTCGCATGCCGCCGCCACGGCGTCGGCGAGATCATCTCGCGTCGTCATGCCGTCCGGGGCGTCGCTCCCGGAATCCGCCGGGATCGCGACGAGTTCGGCCATGCCGAGACATGCGGCGGCAAGGGCGATCCGTTGTTTCAGACCCCACGCGGACGGGGTCGGCGGGATCGACGACGACGCGATCGTAGCGATCCCGCCTCCGGGCAGGGTCGCCATCGTGTCTTCAGTGCGTCGAGCGACCGCAGCGGCGAGACGGACCAGCGGGCTTTGCGATTCGAGGGTCGTGAGTTCGCGCTCGAATCGATCGGAATCGCCGGTGATCGCGGTTCCCACCACGAGACGGGCGCCCGGAAGCAGCGTTCGGACGCTCCATCCGAGCGTCTTCGCATCGACGTACCAGCCACCCCATCGATCGGACCGGTCGAGATCGAGGATCGCGAGGTCGTCGGTCGGAATCAACGGGATCAGATTCTCGAGAAGCGTCCCCAGTCGTGCGATGCGCTCCATCGCGTCGATCGCGGGGCCTTCGGCGTCGCCGTTCATGACGGCGTCGACCCAGCCGCGACGGGTCGTCGCGATCCGATCCGACAATTCGAGGGTGCGGCCACCGACGAGTTCGATCGTCGAGGGGTCTGGGTCGCGGAGTCGACGCTCGAAATCGATCGCCGAATATCGGTCGAGATCACCGACCAGCCGGTCGATCCAATCGAGCGTTCGAACTCGTTCGCGGGGATCGCTCAATCCACGTGCCCAGGACCCGACGATGCGTTCGGCCTGCCGGGTCGCCGCGGGGTGCATGCTGGAGAGACCGGTCGCAAGCTCGTCGAGCCGTCGAACGGCGATCAACGTCGCAGTGGCCCGTCGGAGATCAACGAGGTCCTCGTCACGAAGATCAGGCGTGGTGGAGTCGTCCCTGGTCTCCAGTGACCGTTGGAGTCGTCGCAAGGCCTTTCGTCTGCCGGCGATCGCATCTCGTCGGACCGACCGCAGCGTCCGGGTCGCGAGCGGACGCTCGTCGTGTCGAGCCTCCCCAAGGCAATCGAGGACATCGGCGGCACGTCGCCAGGTCGCGGCGGATTCGGGGGCGTTCGGGTCGAAAGGGATCGTGGACAGCAGGGGCTCGAGGATCGTCACGTCGAACGAGGCGTCTGGCGGGTCGATGCGGAACGCATCGAGCATCGCCATCACCCGGACGTCGATCCGTGCGTCGCTCGCATCCGTTGCCACGGGTCGGTCCGCGACGGGCGATTCGGATCCGCTCGGCCATCGACTCTGGAGCGGATGTCCCCTCAACAGCCCGAAGACGTCGCGAAGCGGCGCCAGAATCGTCGCCAGCGTGCGATCGAGACCTTCGACCGTGCCGGTGTCCGATCGTCGAAGGAGATCGAGGCTGGTCCGATTGAAGGCCCGGAGCCGAGTGATCGCTGCGGCGCGATCGTGCTCCGGGAGCGTCGCCGGTGGTTCACCGGCCTGGGTGCCGGGGCGGGCAAAGGATTCCAGCAGTCGGTCGATCGATCGCATCGTGGCGTCGAGCCGGATCGCGTGGAAACCGGCGAGGGTGGAGGCGTCTCCACGTTCCCGGCCCAGCAGGGCGAGTTCGACGGTGATTCGTCGAATCCCGCGACGGGCGTCGTGGACGACGCGTCGATCCGAATCCGGTGGCGGCGGATCCCCCAGTTCCCGCGATCGACGGTCGATCACGTCGTCGAGCACGATCGTCGTTTCACCGATGGTGGCCGACCGGGCGAGCGGCGGAGCGGCAGCCCGGTCCGCCGCCTGGTTCGAGGCCGGCTCGACGGGCCCGGTGAACGCCGCGTGCGTGGGGAACACGAGCGCGATCGCCGCACCGAGTGCGCAGCGCTTCACCGGGATCGCTCCGGACGTTCCAGCACCGCGCGATAGACGTCTTCGAGTTCGCGCACCATCGATCGATGGTCGAACGGACCGCGGACCAGTTCGCGGCCGGCGGCACCGAGGCGGACACCGAGCGCGGGGTCGGACCGGAGTCGTCCGATCGAGGTGGCGAGGCCTTCGTGGTCGCCGGGTCGGACCAGCAGGCCGGTGACCTCGTCGATGCAGACTTCCGGCGCGCCGTCGAGATCGTGGGCGACCACGGGCTTCGCGGAGAGCAGGCCCTGCACCACGGCCCGTGGGAGTCCTTCGCGATAACTCGGGTGGGCGAGCACGTCCATCGCGCGAATCCACTCCGGGATGCGTTCGGGTGGAACGAGGCCGGGCGCGTGCACCTGATCGCCCAGTCCGAGTTCGCGGATCCGTCCCAGCAGGCGGTCCGACCAGTATCCGTCGCCGACCCAGAGGAGGTGCAGCGACGGATCCTCGCGCATCTTCGGTGACAGGGCATCGATGAGGTCATCGTGCCCCTTCAATTCCGCGAGGCGTGCGATGGTGCCGACGATGAAGGCGTCCTCGGGAAGTCCGAGGTTGCGACGCGTCTCGAGCATCGAGATCGAGTCGTCGAGGTACGGCTCGACGACCATTCCACTTCGTACCGTTCGGTACTGTTCCGATCGACCGATGCCCGCGGCGAGGGCCTGGTCGCGCATGGCGTCGGCGACGGTGACGATGGCGTGACATCTGCGTGCCGACCATCGCTCCGCGGCGATGTACACGGCGTTCTTCGACTTCGCGAGGTACGGGTGGAAGGGGAGTCCGTGGATCGTGTGGACGACCGCCGGCACGGATTCACGCCATGCCGCTTCGCGTCCGAGGATGCCTGCCTTGGAGGAATGAGTGTGGACCACGTCGGGTTGATGTTCGCGAACGAGTCGCTGGAGGTTCCGGAGGCATCGCCAGTCGCGACGAGGCGAGATCTCGCGAACGAGATCCGGGGTCTCCACGGGGACGATGCCCCCGTGCGCCTCGACCGCGGGCAGCATCGTGCCTTCCGGGCCCTCGATCGGTCCGAACACCAGCAGCACCTCGTGACCGTCGTCCGCCTGTCCGGCGCAGGAGAGGATGGTGTTCTCCTGGCTTCCCCCGAGGATCAGCCGGGTCGAGACGTGCATGATCTTCATGACTGCGGATCCCGGAATCGTGGCTCGTTCGAGCGCGAGCCGGGGTGTCGATCCGGAAAGCCCGGTGGCAGCGGCGTGTCGCCGTAGTGGATCCAGCGCAGGCAGAGTCCCTGGGGCGGAAGCGTCTGGCCCGCGAGCCGGCGGTTCCCCGTCGCGAGCACCTCGTCGACGCGGGCTTCGTCGATCCGGCCTCGGCCCGCTTCGAGCAGCGTGCCCGCGATGATCCTGACCATGTTGTAGAGGAATCCGCTTCCCACGACCTCGATGCGAATCCGATCGGGTGCGATTCGATCCACGGTGCAGGCGTGGATCGTGCGGACCGTGTTGTCGCGGCCGTGGTGCTTCTGTGCCAGTCCCTTGAAATCGTGCTCGCCGACGAGCCGGGCGGCCACCCGGGCCATCGGTTCGTGGTGGAGTTCGAAGGGGGTGCGGTAGACGACGTGGCGGTCGAAGAGGGGAGGCCACGCCCGTGGGGGACGCGCGCACGCGATGTCGTATCGATAGCACTTGCTTCGCGCATCCTTGATCGGATCGAAGTCGTCGGCCGCCACTTCGGCGTGCGTGACCTGCACGTCCTCGGGCAGGCGTGAGGTGAGGGCCATCGAGACGCGATCGACGTCGATGCATCGCGACGTGGTGAAGGCGGCGACCTGTCCGATGGCGTGGACGCCGGCGTCGGTCCGACTCGCCCCCGTCACCGGCGTCTCCTCGCGGACCGTCTTGAACACCGCCCGCTGCAGTGCCGACTGGACGGTCCGAAGTTCGGAGCCGTCCTCGCGGACCTGTCGCTGCCAGCCGTGGAAGGCGGTGCCTTCGTAGGCGACCTGTAGGCGATAGCGGGGCACGGGATGGTTCGTCAGTGGCCGAAGAGGTTTCGAGTCGCGAGCATGCCCTGGTCCGCGAAGTAGTTCATCGCCTCTTCGACGCTGCCGAAGATCCTGGTCGCGGTCTCGGTGATGAAGGGGCTCGGGCTCTTCTTCGGCTTCCAGACGACGTAGACCTCCTTGGTGTGTTCGAAGGCGTGGTGGAGTTCGCGCTCCACGCCGCTCGAGAGTCCGGGAATGCCCCCGGGCAGTTCCGGAATGTAGGACACGATCATGTCGGACTGGTCGACCAGCTTGAAGTCCCGCATGTAGATCTGGCCGTCGATGTCGCCCGCGATGTCGAGGACCTCGCGGGTCGGGATCCGAACCGGTTCCTCGCTCTCGCTCGCGGATCCGAACATGTGCTGGGGGATCTCGACGAAGTCGCGGCCGTCGCGGGCCGCGGCGATCGCGGTCTCGAGCAGCAGCTTCTCGTCGACGTCGCCCGGATCGAACGCGATGAAGTGCTCCGCGATCTGGGCTCGGAACGCGTCGATCTCCGCGAGCACGTCCGGCATGTCGACCACGTGGCTCATCGGGAAGGACGGATAGACGCGACGCATGTCGGGACGCGTGACCAGTCGAACACAGGTCTCCAGCGTCGCCTCGTGGCGGCCCCGGCTCAGGATGTAGAAGTTGTTCCGGCATCCCATCGCCTCGGCCATCAGCTCCGTGGCGAGGATCTCCTCCTCCCGCCAGACCATGCAGTCCTTGAGGGTGGCGTCGATGATGTGTTCACGATGGAGTCGCTGGTGCACCACTTCGACGTTGTCGACGAGGCAGATGAAGAGGTCCGGGGCGAGGGCCCGGATCTGATCGAAGTCGAAGGCGCTGAAGAGACCATGATGCCAGCGGAACGTCGCGTGGGTGTTGACGATGACGTTGCGGTGCTCCTCGATCGGCCGGGTCGCGGCGATGATGTCCTTGAACGCAGCGCGACGAAGGGAGTTGAGGCGGCTGATGGGCAGGTCGAGGATCCGTCCGGATCGGACGTCCGCGGCCTCCGCGTACATCATGTCGCCGACGTGGAAGGTGTCGATCTTCTCGCCTCGTTCCCCGGAGAGCGCGGTCGCGTCCTTGAGGTAGGGCTTCTTGTCCACGCCGATCTGGCCGGTGACGATGGCACGCATGCTGGAGACTCCGAAAGGGTCAGGAGTTGGAGGGGGCGAAGGGTGTGCTGGTGGGGCGAAGCCACCGGACTCGCGCCCGCGGCGCTCGACCGGTCTTCTTTCGTCGGCTGGCGAGCCACCAGTTGGCCAGTGCCGTCAGCGCGATGATTCCGGCGACGACGCCGAAGGTGGTGAACAGGACCTTGGGGAGTGAACTCCCGGCCAGACCGCGTCCGATCAGGATGCCCGCGCCGACCTGGAGCGGGGTGGTGATCGCACAGCAGATGATCTCGACGATCGTGAACCGCTT
>NZFT01000085.1 GCA_002690755.1 Phycisphaerae bacterium | reverse complement strand
CTTCTGTGCTTTATGTTTATGCGGTCGACTTACATCAGCCCACCTGATGGGTTTCAGAATAGGAACGCCGCGCCCATCGAGACCGTCGAAGGCCTTCCCGCCTTCCGGGAGATCTTCGATCGACGCGGGGAACGCGGCTTGATCCTCCTCTCGATCCACATGGGCGAGTTCGAGCCGGCGGCCGCGTACATGGGGCGGTACGCGCCGGTGCACGTGCTCTATCGCCGCGACCGGATCCAGACGCTCGAACGCATCCGGGCCGAGGCTCGCCGACGACTGGGAGTCGTGGAACATGCGGTCGACGACGGCGTGAACGCCTGGCTTTCGCTGCGGGACATGCTGGACGGGGGCGAGGTCGTCGCCCTGCTCGGAGACCGGGTCCAGCCGGGGCAGACCGGCGTCTTCATGCCGATGTTCGGCCGCATGATGGAGATCCCGGTGGGCCCCTTCAAACTCGCCCAGGTGACCGACAGCCGCATCGTTCCGGTCTTCAACTGGTGGCGACCGGACGGTCGCCTCGCGATGCGGATGGAGGATCCACTCGAGGTCGAAGGCGATCTCCGCCGCGATCCCGCGAGCAATCCCGCCATGCGGCGGTGGGTCGAACTCATCGAGGCCCGCATCGCCGCGACGCCGGACCAGTGGCTCAACGTGCATCCGGTCTGGCGGGCGTCCGACGCTGCCGGCCGCACCACCGATGATCGGAACGCCGCGTGAAACGACTCGCCCTGCTGCGAATCTCATGGATCACCCTCTACCGAGATCGGCTCGGCGTGCTGCTCTACGCACTGGTCCCGATCATCTTCCTCACGATCTTCGCGAGCGTGTTCCAGGGGTTCGGCCGCAACGGCGAGAGCAAGGTTCGGATCGCGATCCTCGATCTCGACGGCAGCCCCGCCGCGCGATCGTTGGAGGCCGCGGTCCGGGAGTCGAGCGATCGCATCGATCTCGTCGAGATCGACGGCGACGACGTGACCGCGGCGGATCGTGAAGTCGCGAGCGGGAGTTTCCCGGCCGCGGTGGTGATTCCGGCCGGGTTCGGCGCCGCGGTCGGCAAGGCCACCGCGGCGATTCCACCGCTCGTCGTCCGCTACGACCCGGCGAACCCGATCGCCCCGGACTTCGCCCGCGGCGTGCTCGCGGGTGCGGCGTGGAAAGGGCTCGCGCCGCAGATGCTCGGCCGGCAGATCAAGGTTCTCGAGATGGTCGCCGGCACCCTCACCCCCGCCCAGCAGGGACTCGCCGAGACGCTTCAGAAGGCTGGTGGCGAAGGCGGAAAACCACCGCCGATCGTCGAACGGCTCGCGATGGCGACCCAGGTGCCGATCGACGGGGGGGCGGTCGCGATCGGACAGGGCGGTCCTTCCCTGGTCACCTACTACACCGCGGCGATCGGCGTGATGTTCATGCTGTTCAGTGCGCTTTCGACCACCGGATGGCTGCTCGAGGATCAGGAGCGAGGGGTGCTCGACCGGCTTCGAACCTCGGGAATCGGATCCTGGACGGTTCTCCTGAACCGATTCGTCTTCGCCATCCTGGTGGGCTCCCTGCAGATCGGGGTGATGCTGGTCTGGGCGGCCGCGGTCTTCGGCGTCCGCTTCTTCTCGACGCGGCAGTTCGTCGCCCTGCTGATCATCATTCCCGCGGTGGCGGCCGCGTCCGCCGGTCTGGGTCTGTTGATCACGGGCATCGCACGGACCAGACGCCAGCAGACCACCATCGGAACCATCACGGTGCTGATACTCAGTGCCGTTGGCGGCAGCATGATCCCGACCTTCCTGATGCCACCATCCCTGAAGGCGGTCGGTCAGTGGGCTTTCAACGCCCGCGCCATCGATGCGATGCAGCAGATTCTCTGGTACACCACTTCGGACGACACGCTTTCCGCGATGCTGGGAAGGATCGCACCGGCGTTGGGCCTGATCGGCGCGACCACCGTCATCTGTCTGGTGGGAGCGCGAGCGGCGATGACCCGCTGGCAGTGAGCAGGATGCGGCCGGGTCCACGAATCGTCGACCCGCCACCAGGAGACGTGCATGAGCAACGAGACGACCGATCTTCGCGAGACCATCTACGACGTTCTTCGAACCGATCTCAAGCTCGGCATGGTCGACCTCGGGCCCGAGACCCCGCTGGTGGGCGACGAACTCGGACTCGACTCCCTCGATCTGCTCATGGTGGTCACCGGAACCGAGAAGCGGCTGGGAATCAAGATTCCCAACGAGAAGCTCGGCCGCGACACGATGGGCACGATCGGGGACTTCGTTCGATTCGTCGACTCGCTGCGGACCGACGCGTGACCGGATCGAACGCCTCGAATCACGACGCGGCGCTGGCGAACCTGCCGCACGCGGATCCCTTCCGGTTCCTCGATCGCATCGACGAGCTTTCATCGGAACGGGGCCGCGGGGTCTGGATCGTGAAGGGCGACGAGGACTTCCTGCGTGGACACTTTCCGGGAAGACCGCTGGTCCCCGGGGTCCTGATCACCGAGGCCGCCGCCCAGCTCGCGGGCGCCGCGGCGCACCACTTCATGAGTGAGGCCGCGGGCGAGACCACGGGCGAGGGTTCGAACGGCATGCTCGTGCTGAGCGAGGCTCGGTTCCGTCGTCCGGTGGAGCCGCCCGCGATCATCGAACTGGTGGTCGACGCGATCGGCCGATTCGGTTCGATCCATCGGTTCGACTTCGAAGCGTCGGTGGACGGCGTCGCGGTCGCGTCGGGATCGGTCGGTGTCAGCCTGACGCCTGCGAACGGAGAGGCGTCGTCGTGACCGAGCCCGACACCCTGGTGCTGACCGCGGCCTCCGCGAGCTGCTCGCTCGGCGAGGACCGTCATGCGATTCTCGCGGCGATGCTCGAGGGCGGCGTCGAGATCGACGTGGCCCCCGGGATCGAAGGGGTGTTCGAGCCGGACGCCGCCGGGGACCCGGTCCCCGAGGTCCGGGCCGCCCAGGTGCCGGAAGCATCGCCGGAAGTGGGGGGCGTTCCGGATCGGGCCGAACGGATGCTCGCCCGTTCGATTCGCCGCGGGCTCGACGAAGCGGGGCTCGATTCATCGACGATCCGATCGATGCGATCGGCCGGCGTTCGATTCGAGACCATCTTCGGAACGACCCTCGGCGGCATGCGGCACCTCGGTGCGGGCATGCGGAACGGCCGGCTCGACGTGATGGCGCGGACCACGACCTCGACCGTGACCCGGCATGCGCTGGTGGACACCGGGCTCGACCTCGGTGGCTCGACGGTGTCGGCGGCCTGTGCGTCGGGGGTGAGTGCGCTCGCGATGGCGGGAACCTCGATTCTCGCCGGGGAGGCGGACGTCGTCGTGGCGATCGCCTACGACCCGATCAGCGAATTCGCCTACGCGGGATTCCACTGTCTCCGACTGGTCAGCGAAGGACCATTGCGTCCGTTCACCGCGGATCGGACCGGGATGCGGCTCGGCGAGGGTTACGGCGTGTTCGTCGTGGAACGTGAATCCACCGCGGTGACGCGGGGCGCGACGGTGCTCGCCCGGATCCTCGGATGGGGGGGCGGAAGCGATGCGCATCATCTCACCCAGCCGATTCCGACCGGACGCGGCGCGGCGGATGCGTTGCGTTCCGCGACGGTTTCGCTCGAAGGAACCGGGATCGTGCCTGATCTGATCGCGGCCCACGCCACGTCCACGCCGGCGAACGACCTCGCCGAACATGCGGCGCTCGCGTGCTGCTTCGGCGATCGGCTCGCGGAGATCCCGGTGACGGCGTTGAAGAGCCGCATCGGCCACACGCTCGGGGCGGCCGGCGCGGTGGAGCTTTCGGTGGTGCTCGCGGCGATGGAGCATGGTGCGGTGCCCGCGGCCGCCAACGCGACGGTGGATCGCGAATCGTTTCCGACGTTGGACCTCGTCGCTCCGGGGCCGCGACATGACGCCACGGTGGACCGCGCCGCGATCGTCTCCCTCGGTTTCGGCGGCGTTGATGCCGCGATCCTCGTCGAGTCCGGCACCGCGACCGAACGCGTTCCGCCCCGTCCCCCCGTGACGTGCGACGCCTCGGAATCGAGAATCGTGATCGCCGGGGTGGGTTCGCTCGTTCCCGCGGCGGATGATCCGCCGATCCGATCCGGCGAGATCGGGCTCGACGATGCGAGGTTCGACGGTCTCGATGACGCCCGCGCCGTCCGTCGCCTCGCGCGATTCTCGAAACTGGTCCGGGCCGCCGGCGTGCTCGCGACCCGGAACGCCGGACTCGACGCGGAGGCGATTCGAACCGCTTCCGGATTCGTCGGAACCCGCTTCGGCGCCTCCGACTACACGCTGGACTTCTACACGGAGCTGCTCCGCGACGGGCTCGGGGCGGGCAATCCGCTCCACTTCGCGGAGAGCGTTCCCAACATCGGGAGCGCGCAGCTCAGCCTCGGGCTCGGGATCGAAGGCCTCACCCTGTCGGTGGGAGGCACCGCGATCGCGGGGCTCGAAGCGCTGCACCACGCGCGCCGGCACCTGGTGACGGGACAGGCGGATCGAGCCATCGTGGTCGCCGCCGAGGAGACCCACCCCCGGGTCCGTGAAGTGCTGCGGCATCTCGGAGAGATCGGTGATCTGCCGTCCGCGGAAGGTGCGATCGCCTTCGTGCTCGAGCGGGAGTCGGCGGCGATCGAACGCGGTGCGCCGATCCTCGCGGTCGTCGAGGAGACCGCGCTCGAGTGGCCGCGCGGCGGAGGCGTCCGGGATTCCCTGCGGACGATCCAGGGTGGAATCACCCGGACCACGGACGAGGTGGTGCGAGGTCCCGCCCGTGAGACGCGGGCCGGCCGACGCGTCGCCATCGCACGGCGCCTGCGAACGAGGTCCGCCGGAACGGGTGAATGCGAGCTCAGGCATGCGGGAGAACGGGTGGAACGGGAGTCGGTCGGCGCGTTTCGGGCGATCGCGGAGCTCGTCGAGACCTCGGAAGGCGGTCTGGTCGTCTGGCCGGATCCGGCGGGGGGCGCCGCTTTCGCGCGGATCGCTCCGGTATCATCCGACCGATGACTTCGAGCGCCAGCGCAATCGAACGTGGGACCGGTCGGAAGATCGCGGACTGGGTCGCCACCGGCGGTTCCGAGGATCTGCCCGCATGGATCCGTGATTCGGTCGGCTCGATCGATCCGGACCGGCACTGGTCGGTCGGCACCGCCATTCGAGCGGTCGAGCGGACGAACGGCGAGCGACGCCTCCGAACCGTGGTGCTCGATGACGCCTCCACCATGAACGGGGAGGCCTTCGAGTCGGGCACGCTCCAGGCGTATCGCACCCTGCTCTCGGGCATTCCGCACGATCACCTGCTGCGGGCATGGAACTTCATTCCGAGGATCAACGACGACGCCGGGTTCGAAACCGACTGCGGTGGCGGCAGCGATCGGTACATGGTCTTCAACGCAGGACGATTCAAGGCCTTCCGCGAGATCCATGGACGGCCGGAGTGGTTTCCGGTCGCCTCCGGCGTCGGCCACGCCGGCCGCGACCTCGTGCTGCACCTGCTGCACGGCGCGGGCGAGCCGTGCCCGGTCGACAATCCGCGACAGGTCCTCCCCGTCGACTACTCGCGTCGTTTCGGCGATCTTCCTCCCGCGTTCACCCGCGCCGCGAGGGTGAACGGGGTCGAGAACGCCTCGGTGCTGGTGAGTGGAACCGCCAGCGTGGTCGGCGAGGATTCGCTCCACGCCGAATGCTTCGATCGTCAGTTGGAGGAGACGCTGGACAATCTGGAGACGGTGGTCGCGTCGTGCGAACCGGCTCTGGTCCCCGCGGATCTCGGTGACTGGCTGGTCTATCTTCCCGATCCGTCGTTCGAGGATCGCGTGCGGGATGCGATCGGAAGACGCTGGCCCGATCATCGAATGACCATCGAGTTCCGCGCCCAGCGGCTCTGCCGCCCCGAACTTCTCGTCGAGATCGAGTGTGCGGGCGTCGTACCGGAGCGAGCATCGTGATCGCCGCACCCGAGTCGACCACGGGCGGCGAGGAATGGGACGTCGTGATCATCGGCGCCGGTCCCGCCGGCAGCATCGCGGCCCTCGAGCTTGCGCGAGCCGGACAGCGGGTACTGGTGGTCGACAAGGAGTCGTTCCCCCGTTTTCGGATCGGCGAGTCGATGCTTCCGCATGCGAACCGCCTCCTGACCGATCTCGGTCTCATGGACCGCGTCGAGGAGCTCCCGCACGTCGTGAAGAAGGGGCTCGAGATCAGTTTCGGCGACGGCCGTCGCGAGCCGGTCGCGATTCCGTTCTCGCGAATGCTCGGTGACACCATCAAGCAGACCTTCAACATCCGACGCTCGGTCTTCGACCAGATGCTCGTGGACGAGGCGACCGGCGCGGGGGCGGTCTTCCGATTCGAGGATCGCGTCGATTCGATCGAGAACGTCGCCCGGGGTGACGTCCGGATCCGACTCGCGTCGGGCCCGGTCCGGTCGAACTGGGTGATCGACGCCAGCGGTCAGGCCTGCGTCCTCGGACGACATTTCAAGACGCGACGACTGCTCGACGGGTACCGGAACGTCTCCTACTTCGAACACTTCGAAGGGGTTCGTCGTCCGGACGGCGACCGGACCGGTTTCGCGACCCTCGCGATGTGTCGCGAGTCCTGGTTCTGGATGATTCCAATCGACGACCGGGTGACCAGCGTGGGCGTGGTGGTGGACGACGAGCATGCGAAACGGATTCCCGTCCCGGCGAACCGTCGCCTGGCGTGGTGCATCGAGCGATGTCCGCTGGTCGCGGATCGAATGACGGATGCGACCGGCCCCACGACCAATCAGGTGGTCGGTGACTTCTCCTACACCTGCGAGCCCTACGCCGGCGACGGCTGGTTCATGGTCGGGGACGCGGCGGCCTTCATCGATCCGGTCTGGTCGACGGGCGTGACGCTGGGCATCGACACCGGTGTGGCGGCGTCACGTCGCATCATCGAGGTCGGCGAAGGGCGGAGGACCGCGGCTTCCGCGGCCAGGTCCTACGGAAAACGGGTGACCCGCCTTCGTGCCGGATTCCTCGGTCTCATCTCGAGCTTCTACGACCATTCCTTCCGCGAACTGCTGGTGAGCGGGCACGGTCCGATGAACGTGGATGCGGCGGTGGTGAACATGCTGGCCGGGGAGATCTTCGAAGGCGTTCCCTTCGGCGTCCGATGGCGATGGGAACTGATGCGGTGGTTCCGTGGACTCAATCGGCATCGCAAGGTGGTCGAGTGGATCCGGCCGCATTCGGTGCTGCAGGCCGGAGGCATCGCCCTGCCGACGCCGAGGTCAGGCGTGATTCGAGGTCTCGGACGTCGGGAACGTGGACGACCGTCGTGGCTGCCGAGCTGATCGCGGACTTCATCGCGACGGTCGAGCGGGCGCCGGATCGAATCGCGATGCTCGACGTCGCGTCGGGACGCACGATGACCCGGGCCTCGATCCTCCGCGATGCGGTGGCGATCGCCGGACGACTCGACGATCTCGCTCCGGAAGATGCGGTCGTGATGCTCCACGGTCCCGGCGGCCCCGGGTACTGGTCGGGACTGCTGGCGATCTTCGGCACCGGGCGTCGACTGCTTCCGGTGGGAATCGAGACCTCCGCTCGGGACCGGGCGAAGCTCCATGCGGCCCATCGGGTCGACGTGGTCGTCGAGACGGATCCGCAGCGCCCGTGGGCCGAGGCGCCTGTGGCATCGCCGCTCCACCATCTCCACGCAGACGCCGCCTCGATTCCCCTCGACACCGGAGGCATCGATCGGCTCGGCCGAGGGCGGGCCGCATCGCTCCTGTTGCGAAGTTCCGGGACCACGGGTCGACCATCGGTGGCGCTCCGCACCGCGGCGGCGATCGATCGCGTGTCGAAGACGCTGGTCGACGTGCTCGAACTGCATGAGGCGGACGAGATGCTCGCCACGCTTCCGATGCAGCACGCCTACGGGATCGAGCACGGGGTGTTTGCGCCGATGCGGGTCGGGGCCATGGTCCGCCACCAGGCCGGGTTCGATCTCGGTCCGGGGGTGGAAGCGCTCGGGAATGGTGTGACCGTCTTTCCCGGCGTTCCCGTGACGCTGGAAGCGGCGTCCCGGGTCGGTCGCCGGGGTTCGGCGCTGCGGCTGGCGTACTCCGCCGGCAGCTCGCTCCCGGCGTCGGTCCGCGAAGGTTTCGAAGCGGCCTGGGGCTGTCCGACCGGGAACCTCTACGGCGCAACGGAGCTCGGGACGATCGCCTTCGGCTTCGGGGGCGACGATCGCGTGGTCTCCGGGGTCTCGGTACGGGTCGCGTCCGTGGTCGACGAGGACGCGGGGGAGATCCCGGTCACGACCGAGACCGGCGCGGGCGAACTCGTGGTGCGAAGCGATGCGATGTTCGCCGGATATCAGGACACCCGGAATGCGACGGTCGACCCCGGGCGACGGATCGACGGGCACTTCCGAACCGGAGATCTCGGCACGGTGCGGAAAGACGGCCGGGTGGAGATCACGGGCCGGGCGAAGATCCAGTTCGACGTCGGCGGCTTGAAGGTCAATCCCGCGGAGGTCGAGTCGGTCTTGATGGAGCATCCCGCGATCCGCGAGATCGCGGTGGTGCCGCTTCCGCTCACCGAGACGGTGACCCGGGTCCGGGTCGTGGTGGTCGCCGCGAACGCGGGCGATCCGGCGTCGAGACAGGCGATTCAACGTGATCTCGCGGCGATCGCGAAACGCGAGCTTGCGCCCCACCAGCGTCCACGGACCTGTGATTTCCTCGACGAACTGCCGCGGACCCTCACCGGAAAGCTGCTGCGGGGGAAGCTGATGGAGATGATGGGCGGGTCCGACGGCTGACCCGATTCACCGCGTGGGGGCGATCGCGCGACGCCCCGGTCGCAGGAATCCCGAGAGCAGCGATGCGCCCCCCGCGAGAACGATCCACTCGAGGATCGATCGCGACACGCCGGTCGCGTCGAGCGAAGGCAGGGCCGCGATCACGATCGCGGCGAAGCCTGCGTGCCACCGCCATCCGGCCCATGCGATCACCGCGATCGTCGCGAACGAAGCGGGGGCGAGCGTCGCGACGAGTGTCGCGAGCAGGATCGCGGCGAGCAGGAACCAGCGGTTGGTCGCGGCTTCGGGTCGCCGCCCGCGAAGCGGTCCGGGTGAAAGCAGTCGATCGAAACGACGGAGGAACGAGCCGCGGATCGGTCGACGGTCGGCGCTCCCGCGGTGGAGTCGCGGCAGCAGCGCTTCTCCGAGCAGCAGCAGGTAGATCCCGATTCCCTCCGACCAGTCACGGCGGAATCGGTAGTGGCTCACCCGGGTGTCGCGGGCGTGGTAGATCGCGGGGACGTCGATCGAACGGACCGGCCATCCCGCCCACGCGGCGCGGGTGATCATCTCCTCCTCCCAGGCGTATCGCCCCGAGAGACCGGGGATCGTCGCGGCGAGTTCGAGGGGCCAGCCTCGGAAACCGCATGGCGAATCGCCGATCGCGAGTCCGCAGTGGGCGCGGATCGCGACGTTGCTCGATGTGCGTCCGATCAGATTGCGCCGAGGCTGGTCGGGGTGGAGGGGAAATCGGCAACCCAGCAGATAGACGCCGGGAGATCGTCGGATCGCCTCGGCGAACACCGGAATGAGATCGGTGTCGTGCTGTGCATCCGAATCGCAGGTGATCGCATGCGTGAATCCCGTCTGGCGCAGGAGCTCGAATCCGGCGCGAAGCGCGCCCGCCTTCCCGAGATTCCGCGGCACTCGGAACGACCGGTGCACCACGCCTTGATGCTCGAGGTCGGCGATGATCGCATCGCATCCGTCGGTGCTCGCGTCGTCGATCACCACCAGCGGAAGATCATGGCTCGCCGCGGCCCGCAGCACGGATTCGAGGGTTTCGCGGTTGTCGTAGGTGGGAATCAGGATCGCGACGCGTGGTGCGTCGGCCTCGTCGGCGGAGCGGCTGGTCGTCGTGAGGCGATCCGGCATGATCGAAAATCCCGTCGGCGAGGTCCGGAGGCGACTTCGGCCGCCGGAGGAGTCGGTGATCCTACGTCGGTGGCCCGTACCGGTGGGTGTTTCGGTTTTCGATCCCGCCCCGGTACGATGTCCCCATGAACACTTTCATCGCACTCGTGCTCGGATCGATCCTCTCCACGGCGGGAATCGATTTCGACGATCCGCTGAAGACCATGCCCTCGAAGGACGCCGACCGAATTCGGCAGCACCTGCCCGGGGTCGTGATCGGTCCGGGCGAGGCGCCGCCGATTGAAGACGCCGACGAGTGGATGCCGCTCGATTCGACGGTGTACGTCTACGAGAACCCGCGCGACGAATCGAAGACGCTCAAGCACGTGATGGCCAGACTGGAGCGGGCCCCGGGTGCCGCCAAGGATGCGCCCGGCAAGGGCTGGGCGATGGAACTCCCGTCCGGCACCACCCGCTATCTCAAGACGGTGAAGGGCCGTGGCATCGTCGCCGCCACGGACATCTCGAAGCCCAACGCGTTCATCATCCGTCTCGACCCGCCCGAACCGATCGTCCACCTCGCGGGCAAGACGGGAAACCAGGTGCGCGAGAACGTCAGGATTCGAATCTGCGACATCGATTCACCCGATGACACCAGTTACTCGGGCACCGTCAAGTGCGAGTGGGAGGATCTCGGTTCGTGGAAGGTCCGGGTTCCGAAGGGGACCTACGACACTCGGCTCATCCGCATCAAGTACGACGGAAGCATCGGTCCGGCGTCGGTGTCCGCCTGGAAGTACATGTTCCTCGCGAAGGGCATCGGTGCCGTCGCCTTCACCGACAGCCGGGACATCTCGGCGTTCATCTTCTACAACAACGACGTGGATCACGCCGGGGTCTTGAAGTCGGCGACGCGAGCATCCGACGGCTGATCCGGTCCGTGGAGCATGACCATGCTCGACCGGCCCGGCCGACGACTTTCCATGGCGACCTTCGATCTCCAGTCGATTCTCGATGCCTACGGGCCCGATGCGGGTCGTGAATACGCTGCGCACCTGAATCCACGATTCCACGATCTGCTCCGGCTGGTCGGATTCGACCGGCGCTTCGTCCGGGGCGAAGGGCCGTACCTGTGGGACGAGCAGGGGGATCGGTACCTTGACGCGATCGGCGGATTCGCCTGCCTGTCGCTCGGCCGCGATCACCCGGTGGTCCGCGATGCGCTGGAGCAGGCCCTCCGGACGGCGCCGCCCACGTTGATCCAGTTCGAGACGCCGCCACTCGCGGTCGCGCTCGCCGATTCCCTGAAGCGGTTCGTCGATCGACCGGAGGACCGCGTCTTCTTCGTGAACAGCGGGGCGGAGAGCGTGGAGGCGGCCATGAAGATCGCGCGGGCCGCGACCGGTCGGCCCGGCTTCGCCCACTGGTCGAACGCGTTCCACGGTCTGACCTTCGGAGCGCTGTCGATGAACGGCGCCGAGTGGCTTCGTCGTGGATTCGAGCCGCTGGTTCCCGGCTGTCGCGAAGTCCCCTTCGCCGATCCGGGCGCCCTTCGGGCGGCCCTCGCCGATGAGTCCGTCGCGGCCTTCTTCTTCGAGCCCGTCCAGGGCAAGGGCGTGGTCCAACACCCGCCCGGGGTGTTGCAGGAGGTCGCGGAGATCTGCCGCGCGACGGGGACGCTGCTCGTCGCCGACGAGGTCCAGACCGGGCTCGGACGAGCGGGTTCGGCGCTCGCTTCGCGGACGGACGGGGTCGAGCCCGATCTGATCTGCGTCTCGAAGGGCCTTTCGGCCGGCGCAATCCCCCTCGGCGCAGTCCTCGGTTCGGCCGCGATCTTCGATCGCGTGTTCGACTCGGTGGAGCGTTCGGTGGTCCATAGTTCGACCTTTCGCGAGAACCCGCTGGCGATGACCAACGGCCTCGCGGTGCTCCACGTCCTTCGAGACGAAGGAATCGTCGAGCGGTCCGCGCGGATGGGGGCGGCGCTGGTCGCCGGACTCCGCGGCGTCGCGGCGACGGTTCCGGGGATCCGGGAGGTGCGGGGGCGCGGTCTCATGATCGGCGTCGAACTCGATCCGCCGGCACTGGCGATCGACATGCCGGGGCTCGCGAATCGGACTTTGACCCTCGTGGCCCAGGCCCTGGTCATGCGACTCCTCCAACGACACCGCCTGTTGACCCAGTCCACGAGCAAGAGCAGCGGCGTGATCAAGCTGGTACCTCCGCTCGTCATTTCCGATGAGGATGTCGACTGGATCGTCGAGGCGTTCCGTGAATCGTTGCAGGAACTGGCGAGAGGCAGGGGGGCGGCGGTTCGGGGCGTGCTCGGAATGCTCCAGCGGGCCCCCGGGGTGGTGCTCCGCGAATCCATGCAGTGATTCATCGCGTGGAGGACGTGCGACACTGGTCAGCGGCGGGGATCTGTGGCAGACTTGGAAAGGTCCACGTCGTCGTCCCGGCGCTCCGATCGTCGCTCGAATCCGATTTCATCCGAGGTACGTCCCATGTCGCATCGCTTCCGACCCGTCGCACGGCTCGGCGCCTGCCTGCTGGCGCTTTCGATGTTCCTGTCCATCGGCGATCCCGCCTCGGCCGGATCTTCCGGCGCCGACCGGACGGCCGACCGGCACGTCGCCGACGCTCGAAAGCGGACGCTCGCCGCGTGTCGTGAACGAGGCATCGAGCTGCCGTCGGACTTCATCGCGTGGATCGACGGGGATCCGACGCTCAAGGCGTCGGTCTACGGTTGTCGCGCGGATCCGCTTCCCGTGTTGCTGGCTCTGCGCTCCCTGGAGATCGACCTGGGGAAGTCGGTCGTCCGGGAGGAGCACACCCAGCTCGCCGTGGCCTTCGCGATCGCGGGTTCCTACGCATCCTCCGATCGTGAGGCATCGGGCTGGAACGACGGCGACACCGGGATCCCCGGCGACGATCTCCCCGACGTCACCCCGCGTCCGGCGCTCGTGCTCGAATGTCCCGGTGATCCCCGGATCCCGGTGGACACCGCGGATCCCGGGCGTGACCTCGACGTCTTCGATCATGTGATCAACTTCCTCGAGGACCATCCCCCGATCGAGGTGGAGGTCGAGGTCAGGGAACTTCCGCCGCTCGAGTACGACGATCGTGGAATCGCAAAACCGCGCGGCAAGCCCGTCAAGGTCCGCAGGACGGTGGAGCGAGGACTCGTCGGCGCCGACGTCATCGCATCAGCCGCGCTGCAGGCGGAGTTCAACGCCTACCTCGCGGCCAACGGGCATCCCGAAGTCGTCCTCGAATGCGGCGACCGGGTCGTCCATCGAGCGTCGACCGCGGCGGTTCGCGACAAGGCGCTTCGGACCTCGATCAAGGCGGCGCACGATGTCTTCCACGACGCGTACCGTGCGAAGGGCCGCATGCCACGGGAACGGGACGCGTCACCGACCCCGAGCGAATCGATGGCGTGGTTCATCCGGAATCATCGTCACGATTTCTCGGGAACGGACCGGGTCTGGCCGCGATTTCCGATCGACGCACCGTGGCCGGTCCTGATGATGCTCGCCGCGGACGACCAGCCGCTCCGGGAGCGGGAGGACATCTGGATCAAGTACCGGGACGACGGCGAGTTCAGGACCTACGGCGAGTACATCGGCGGGATCGCCCAGCAGTTCGACATGCAGTCGGCCCGGCGGATCGCGCCGTTGCCCTTCAGCTACGGATCGATCCAGATGATGTGGAAGGACGGGGGCGTCTGCGGCACCATGGGGAACATCGGCGCCCGGACCCATCGGATCTGCGGGGTTCCGGCGTCCACCGCGGGCCAGCCCGGTCACTGCGCCATCGTCTTCATGGAGCAGGATCCGGCGACCGGTCGTTTTCGTTGTCGTGGCGGTCAATACGCGACGGGGGGTGACGAGGTCACCACGGTGCACGCCGGTTGGAACTACGACGACGTCGGCGGCCGTCGTCCGATGGTGTTCCACCAGTCGGTCGCGTGGGGGGTGAATCACGATCCCCAGGCGTTCATCGAGGCGATGGTGCTTCGGCGGGCGTGGGACGCGCTTGACGAAGTGGAACGGTCGCGTCAGTGCGTCCGCTGGATCCGGAAGGCGATGAGACTGAACCCGTTCGCGTTGCCCTTGATCGACGGGATCATCGCCGCCGCGCCGGACGCCACGACCGCGATCGAGGTTCTCGACGAGTTCGATTCGGGCTTTGCGCCGCACGCGGCCCCGGAATTCGACCTCTATCGACGAACGGTCCGGAATCTCGCTCACGAACGGATCCTGTCGCTTCCCGCCCCGTCGACCAGGAAGGCGAACGAACGACTCCTNGAGGCGCTTGATCGCCAGGGATGCGAGAACGCGAGGCTGCTGGCCCGANGCTGGAAGGANCTGGGCGGCGAGGTCTTCCTCGAGGAATGCCGGGCGGCGTCCGTCGAATACCTCGACTCGCCGGCGAGGACGAAGGTCAAGCGGGCGTCCCAGCGGTTCGCCGGCACGGTCCGGGCGTGGGGACGGTCGATCAAGTCGGGCCGGCAGCGAACGGCGTGGGCGCAGTCGTTGCTCGAGGCCTTCGCGGGTCGGGAGCTGCTGGTCGTCGGCCGCAAGACGTCGGTCGATCCGGCCTTCGCGGTGCTGTGTGGATTCGCGGGGCGGCCGGTGCCCACCGTCGCCGAGCTCGAAGCGGCGCCCGCATCCGACTCCGTCTCGTGGTCGGATCACCGCCCGATTCGTTTCGCGACGGCGGATTGAAGCCNCGTTCGCGGGGGTCGCTCGGCGATCGGTCTGATCAGCGGTCTCTCGTACCGGGGCGAGGAAGGCGACGGGCCGATGCACGAGTCCAAGGCGTCGGCGTTGCTGGGGTGGTCGCGATCCGTCGGCCGCACGCAAAGTGACGGTCAGAGACCCTGGCGGGCGGCGCCGGTGTAGATCCAGACGCCCAGTCCCAGCGTGAACGCGAGGTCGCCGTACAAGGCGTGCTCGATGTCCGCGAGAAGTCCGCTTCGCCTTCGCAGCAGGGTCGCCGTGAAGATGATGCCGCCGATCACGGTGATCAACACGGGTTCCCACCGATGCATGACGACGTGGGCGAATCCGAAGGTCGCGCCCGCGATCAACCACATGCGGATCCCGTCCCCGAACAGGGGGCGATAGCGATGGCAGACGAAGGTCCGGAACACGATGCCCTGCGGGATCACCGAGAAGATGGGATAGAGGAGGAGGATCACCGCCCACATCCCGGTGCGTTCGCGGGGAAGGCGGAGGAACCACTCGGGTTCCATGAGCCACGCGAAACCCGCGAGCAGTGGAGCGACCAGGAGAAACCGAACCAGCACGCCCGGGAGACCGGGCCGGATGCCGGCGACGCCCCACAGCGTCCGGCGGTCGAGGCTCGCGTCCCGTCTCAGGAGAAGGAGGCACGCGATCGCGGCGGCCCACAGCACCGGGATCGGCGGCAGGTATCTCGACGGCGTCGCGGCCACCAGAACGGGAGCGATCCAGAAGAACCCGATGAACTCCAGCCAGCGACGCGAAACCGTGGGCGTCCGGGATGTCTCGGTTTCGCGCATTGGATCAATAGTGGGTTCGATCGGGCATCGCCTGATAGGCCCGCCAGACCTCGAGCATGTCGGCGCGACCCAGCTGGGTGGAGGGGAGGGGGCGGGCGTCTCCGGGGAGCGCCAGCGCGTCGTTGATGCGGCGGTCGTCGAATCCGCCGTACTCGAGGGCGTCGTCGTGGTCGGAGGCGAAGCGGATCGCCTTGACCCGGGCCCACCAGCAGGCGGCGTAGCACATCGGGCAGGGTTCGCCGGTCGTGTAGACCACGCAGTCCTCGAGCACGTGGGTTCCCAGGCGGCGGGCCGCGGCTCGGATCCCGACCATCTCGGCGTGCGCGGTGGGATCGCCGTCCGCGAGCACCTGGTTCGCCCCTTCCGCGATGATCTCGCCGCCGCGGACGATCACGCATCCGAAGGGGCCGCCGGCCTTCGCTTCCAGGGCGTTGTGTCGGGCGAGTTCGATCGCTCGCTTCATGAAGACGTCTTCGTCGGTCATCGTCGGGTCCGTGGGTTGATCATTCGCCGGCTTCCGGAATCTCGATGAGCGTGTAGTAGGCCTCTGCATGGAGCAGGGGTTCGCCCGCTTCGTCGCGGACGCCGTCGAGATGGAGCTCGTGCACGTATCCGGGACGAAGGGGATCGCAGGTCAGTTCGACCGTGAGGTTGTCCCCGGAGATCTGCGCGAGCTTCACCACGACCGGTTCGGTGTCGGTCTCCGCGCTCCCGTACGGCGAATGGAGGAGGTAGGTGTAGCTGCTCATCGAATAGTTGGAGGGCTCGCTTGCGGTCGCGGGATCCGCGGGCCGGGTGAAGGTCAGGCGGAAGCCGGCGGGCGTGGCTTCCATCCGCTGGATCTCGAACGGAACCTCGCCGGTCCACTCCAGTCGCTGCATGCCGAACGGTCGGGTTCCCTTCGAACCCCACCCTCGGTTGGTCATGCCGGCCACCAGCGATCCATCCTCGCCCATCTCGACGCGGATGATCCCGCACTTGAAACCGTTCCGAAACGGAAACACGGCGCCCTGCACGTGACCGTTGACCTCTTCGGTGAAGATCCGATAGACCGCCGCGTGGTGCTGGTCGCCCATGAACGCCTGCCCCTTGAAGAAGGGGCCGAGCGTGCCGTCCACGTCCCACACCACCTCGCCCGGACTCTGGCCGCACTTGTTGTAGGGGAACCACACCACCGGCATCTTGAAGTCCGGGATGCGTTCCGCCGCCTCGGGCATCGGGATGCCGTCGGGGATGTCGCCGGGGAAGTCGACGAGGGATTCGGGCCGCCTGGTGCTCGCGATCCCCCAGGGATGGCCGTGGAAGTCGCCACGCTCGATGATCGACATCTTGCTGGCCCCGCACCACTCGCCCTGATTGTCGGTGTAGTAGAGGTTGCCGTCGGGTCCCCGTTCGACGCCGCACGGCGAACGCAGTCCCGCCGCTTCGGCGTGCATCGCGCCGTCCTCGTCGACCCGGATCGCCCAGCCGCGCCAGTCCTTCTTGCCGAAGGGCTCGCTTCCGAAGGGTCGGTTGAGGGTCAGCCAGAGATCACCGTTCGCGTCGAACACCGGGCCGAAGGTGTATTCGTGGTAGTTCCCGCTGATCGCCCAGTCGTCGCACACCGTCTCGACCCGGTCGACCCGCCAGTCCTCGTCGAGATCCACCATGCGGGAGACCTCGCCGCGCTGTGCGACGTGCACCGGTCCGTTCCAGGACCGGCCTTCCGCGATCGCGGTGCGACGCTCGGCGTCCCGATCGGGATGAACCGCGAGTCCGAGCGGTTCCTGCAGTCCGTCCGCGTACTTGATGAATCGGATTCGGTGCGGATCGTCGGCGGTCGCCTCGTCCTCGGGGCTTCCGGCGAGCACCGCCACGGTCGGCGCGGATTCGTATGCGTTCTCGACGATCCAGACGTCACCGCGTCGGGTCGCGGTCATGATCCGGCCGCCGCCGAGCGGCAGGATCGCACCGATCTCGTGGGCCACGCCCGTCGGCTCGGGGACGTCCACCAGTCGCCAGTACGTCGACTCGTCGGCCGCGGTGGCGAACCCGCCGGCGAGGGCGGCGACCGTCGCGATCGCGGCGAGGGCGTGCCGTCGGATTCCGCGTTCGGAAGCCGTGGTTCGAAGGGGTCTCATGCGCGTCTCCTCGTATCCGTTCACCATGCGAGCTCCACTTCGAAGGCACCTTCGAAATCCACGTCCTCGCGGCCGACCATCTTGAGTGGGACCTTGACGATCAGTTCCTTCATGCCGCCGGGATCCTCGCGGACGAACGAGTTCGCACCCGACACCCGAACGGTTCGTTCGCCGTTGATCGTCCAGATCCGCTCGTCGCCCTCGCCCGCCGCGAGTTCGATGGACGTGGCGATCGCGGCACGCATGTAGAGATCGCCCCGCCCCGCGTCGCTTCCCACGGTGAAGCGCCGGATCAGACTGGTGCCGCCCTCGGCGATCCGCGGCAGCGGTCGCTCGGTGATTCGAACGCCGTCGAGTTCGCTGTTGAAGGCCGGTCTTCGTTCATCGTCCCGAGTGACGCCGGCGAACCGCCACGCGCCGTTTCGAAGGCCGGCGGCGTCGCGGGCGTTGGCGGTCGGCCACGCCGCGTCCCGCGTCTCCAGCATCGCGATCGCGGGTCCGTCGGGCATCTGGAGGACCGACCGTCCTTCCGGCGTCTCGAGCTGTCCGGCCCGTCCGCGCCAGGTCCCTTCGGCGTCCATGAAGGCGCCGCGCCATGCCTTCGCGAGTCGGGCGTGCTCCGCGTCCCAGGCGAAGTGGAGGTTCTCGGGGAGTCCCACCGCGATGGTTCGCGGGCTCACGTCCCGCATGAACGTACCGAAGAGGATCGGCTCATCGATGGGGATGAGGGCGTACTCGCCGGCGTCGGGAACCACGCCCTTCGGGAGCGGCATCGATTCGCCGAGCGAGAGGTAGGAGCGGATCGCGTCGACCTGCTTGACGGGATCGCCGCCGAGCAGCTCGGGGAAGATCCGTTCCGTCCCGCCGTTCCCCCAGGAAGCCGTCATGCGGGTGCCGGGGTTCGTCTTCTGCGGATCGAGCAGGTGCTTGCGGAACCAGCCGGGTCGGATCCGCGTGTGCATCGTCGCGAGATCGACCGCGGGGATTCCGAGGGCGGGGTGGCCCGCGACGGTGTGGCACTGCACGCAGGAGACGCCGTCGGTTCCGGTGAGGGCGTGTCCCACGGCGACCCGTTCCTCGTCGAACTCCGGTTCGCGTCCGTCGGCGGCGATCGAGTCCGACGCCGCGAGGTGGACCACCAGGTCCCTGGTCTGCGCGTCGCCGAAGATCGGCATCCGCGTCTTCATGTACGGCCGCACCTTGGTGCCGTGGGCGAGAACGTCTCGAAGCGCTTCGAGCCGGAGCTTGTTGCCCACGCCGTCGAGCGGCGGCGGGATTCGTCCTTCGTCGCCGAGTTCCGCGTCGTCGTCCGAGGCGAACCGGGCCCGGGCCTCGACGGAGGGACCGCCGACGTCGGGGCGTTCGTGGCAGGCGATGCAGTCGAGCCGGGTCATCGCATGCGCCACCGCGACGTCGGCCGGAAGTGGCTGGAGGAGGGCGCGGACGTTCGAGACGAAGTCGTCGAGCAGCGCGAGCTCCTCGGCGTCGAAGTCGTATTCCGGTGCGGCGGCGGGGACGTCCGGGGAGAGGCAGCCTCGTCCGGCGACGAGCGATGCGAGCGGAGGCGCACCGGCGATGGCGCGGGGTCGTGGCATGTCGGGGACGTGGCACGCGGTGCACCCGGTCTGCGCGAAGCGCTCCGCGCCTCGCCGGGCCAGGTCGGTGTCGAGCTCGAAGTCGGCCCATCCCGCATCGAGCACCACGGCGTCGCTGAAGAACGCCTCGGCGGGAACGGGCTGGCGGGCGACGCCGGGCCCGCTCCAGGACAGCGAGAGCACCTCGCCGCCGGATGCTTCGAACATTCCGATGTCGATCGCATGCCGGCCCGCGTCGAGATCCACCGAACCGCGCTTCATGACCGCGCCGTGTATTCCCGGATTGGCCACCACCGTCCGGCCGTCGATCTGCAGGCCCGAGCCGTCGTCGGAGGTCAGGTAGAAGTTCCAGCGTCCCGAGGTCGGGATCTCGATCTCGCCGGAAAGGTGCAGGCCGAAGCGATCGCGACCCGCGTAAGGCCCGAGGCCCGGGACCGGCACCCGCACCGGATCGACGTCGCCGCCGACCGCGTCGATCGGTCCCACGCCGTCGAATTCGCCTTCGAAGAACTCGAGCTGCAGGCCGGGCTTCGATGCGGTCGTCTTCGTCATGTCGCCGCCCGCGAGCAGGAAGGCGGCGATCGATCGTCGCTCGTCGTCGGACAGCGCGAGCGACGGCATGCGTCCGCCGGGATGGACGGTGAGCGGATCCCCGAGGAAGTCCGCCAGTGATTCGAAGGTCCACGCGCCGGCGAGGTCGTCGAAACCGAGGGCGTCGCCGGCGTCGACGCCGTGGCACGCGGTGCATCCGACGGATTCCCAGAGCGATGCGCCCTGCGCGATCCGGGCCGTCGAGATCTCCATTCGGGTCGCGTCGGTCGGGATCGGTCCGCCCTGCTCCACGAGGAATTGGACGAGTTCCTCCACCGCGACCGCCTGCTCGGCGTCGTCGAGGCCATGAAGAAGATCGGGCATTCGCAGGCCCGATTCGGCACCGTGCCCTCGAACCCGGTTCCGGATGGCGGCGGGGGAGAGTCGGGCGCCGACGCCGTCGGCACCGAGGATCCGGGGACCGGGCGAGGCGCCGATTCGCCGGTCCACCTCGGGTTCCGCCTCGTGGCATGCCGTGCAGGAGGCATCCGCGACGAGGTTCTCCGCGGCAAGCGACGTCCAGGTCATCTCGGACGCCGGGGACGTGTTCGATCCTGATCCGGGATCGCCGCATCCCGCGATCGAGGCGAAGATCGACAGGGCCGTGGCAGCGCCCGTGATCTCCATGGTCTTCAAGGTGAACGATCCGCCACCCGTCTTGCGTCGAATCTTCAATTTGTACTCCCGAGGAAGAGTTCCGGACTTGAATGGTAACGCTGGTTCGCTGATTCACCGTCTCTCTTTTGGTGCAAAGCGATCTGGTACGGGCCGATTTTCAGATGCCGGCCCCCGCATGAGGCACGAGGCGAGTACCGTGCCCCCATGCCCGCGATACGAAGAGAAGGGGAAGGCCGCCGCCGGACGCATGGCGGTCGGTCTGCACCGATGACGCCCCGTCGATCCCGTCTGGCGATCGGGCTGCTGCTCGGCGTCCTGCCCGGATGCATGGTCGGTCCCGATCCGACCCCGCCTTCCCTCGTCACCGCCGACGCCTGGCACGAGGACCTCGTCGCGGGCCTGACCCGCGGCAAGGTCGACCCCGGCGCATGGTGGCGTGGCTTCGATGATCCGATGCTGGTCGATCTGGTGTCCACCGCCGAACGCAACAACTTCGATCTCCGCACCGCCGCCAGCCGCATCCGCGAGGCGCGATCCCTCTACGGGATCGCCGCCGCCGATCTGTATCCCGAGATCAATGCGAACGGCGAGGCCGAGTTCCTCGACGGCAACCAGGCCAACAGCTCGGGCCTGCCCGTTTCGGACGAGAACTTCTACAGTCTCGGGCTCGATTTCGGCTGGGAGATCGACCTCTGGGGCAAGGTTCGTCGCAGCATGCAGGCGGCGGAATTCGACCTTCAGGCCCAGGTGGAGGACGCCCGGGACATCCTCGTGACCATCCGCGCCGAGGTCGCTCGAAGCTACATCGAAGCGCGCTCGCTTCAGGGTCAGATCACGGCGTTGCGACGAATCGTCGCGGCCCAGGCCGAGACCACGATCCTCGCCCGCGAACAGTTCCAGCAGGGCGTGGTGACCGAATTCGCGTTTCTGCAGGCCCAGGCGCAGCTCCAGGCGGCCGAGGCGAAGGTCCCGTCGCTGGAGTACGAGCTCGCGACCACGATCAACCGTCTTTCGGTGCTGATCGCGGAACCGGTCGGGCCGCTTCGCGACCGCCTCGCGGCGACCGTCGAGGATTTCGGCGTTCCCGATCCGCCCCGGGAGATCGCGGTCGGCATTCCCGCCGACGTCATTCGCCGGCGTCCCGACATCCGGGCCGCGGAACGCCTGGTCGGTGCGGCGGCCGCGAACATCGGAATCGCGGAAGCGGCGCTGTACCCCTCGCTCCGACTCAGCGGGCAGGGTGGCTACACCAGCACCCAGTTCGATCGACTGGTGATGCCGTCGAATCTCGGTGGGCTGCTCGCGATCGAGGTGTCCTGGCCGATCTTCACGGCGGGACGGCTTCGATCGGTGATCGACGTGCGGAACGAACAGGCCTATCAGGCGCTCGTGTCCTACGAGTCGACGGTGTTCAACGCCATCGTGGACGTCGAGAACTCGCTGGTCGCCTACGGATCGAGCCTGCGGGAGCAGTCGCGGCTGCGACTGGTCGTCGACACCTACGATCGGGCCGCCATGCTCGCGACCTCCCGCCTGGAGCAGGGGGTCGACGATCTCGAGGCGTTGCTGGACATCGAACGTGAACTGCTCGGGGCCGTCCAGCAGCTGGCCGTGATCGACGGGCAGGTGGCCGCGAACGCGGTCGGGATCTACAAGGCGCTCGGGGGATCTTGGAACATCGAGGAGAACACGATCGACGCGGGCGCGGCGATCGTGATCGTGGAGGACGCGGGATGAACGGAAGCTCGAATCGACGAGCCGGATGCACGCTCTTCACCGTCATGGCGTTCGGCGCGATCACGGCGGCCACGGGTTGTGATCGCGCGGCGGCGAAGGCCCCGCCGAAGAAGCCGGATCTCCCGGTCACCGCGGTGGACTCCGACAAGATGGACGTCCCGGACATCCGGCGCTATCCCGGAAACACCGAGGCCGTCCGGCAGGCGACGCTCGAGGCCCGGATCACCGGTTTCCTCGAGGAGCGTCGCTTCGAAGAGGGTACGTCGGTCTCCGCCGGGGACACGATGTTCGTGATCGAACCGCCCCCGTACGAAGCGCAGGTGCTCGAAGCCGAAGGCCAGCTGGCAGCCGCCGAGGCCGCGTTCGACTTCGCCCGGATCGAATTCGCCCGGAACGAACCGCTGGTCGCCTCCGGCGCCATTTCGGCGCAGGCGTTCGATCAGTACCGGACTAATCTCGAATCTGCCGCGGCCCAGGTCCAGGTGGCCCGGGCGAGCCTGATCGAGGCGGAGATCAACCTCGGCTACACCGAGGTCGCCGCGCCGTTCGACGGTCGCATCGGTCGACGTCTGGTCGACGTCGGCAACCTGGTCGGTCCCGGCATCAACGAGGACCTCGCGGTGGTGGTCGATCTCGATCCGATGCGGGTCGTCTTCCAGCCCGCGGGAACCGAGCTGCCCGACTACGTCATGGCCTGGCCCGCGAAGGACATCGGCGTCAAGGTGACCGTCCGCAGCATGAGTTCGTCCATGACCTACGAGGGATCGCTCGATCTCGTGGACAACGAGGCCGCCACCGACAGCTCCACGTTCATCGCTCGCGCAAGCTTCCCCAACACCGATCTCCGGCTGGTGCCGGGGTTGTTCGCCGACGTCGAAGTCGATCTCGGCGTGCTGCCCGGCCGGGTGGTCGTCCCGGTCGAGGCCATCCAGAGCGAGCCGCAGCAGGCCTTCGTCTGGACGGTGAAGGACGACAAGCTCGTTCGGGCGAACGTGACGCTGGGGCCGCAGTGGAAGGAACTTCGCGTCGTTTCCGGTCTGGAGGCGGGTGTCCCGGTGGTCGTCGAGGGCAATCCCTACATGCTCAAGTCGGACGTGACCGTCCGGGCGAAGACCCTGTCGCTGGACGCCTGGCGAAAGGAGGTCGCGGCGAAGCAGAAGGAGGCCGCCGACCCGTCGAAGGGTGGAAAGCACCCCGGCCAGAGCCACGTCGCCAAGCAGGCCGTCCACCCCGAGGCCGCGAGCGGACACGGGGGAGCGTCCAAGTGATCGCGCATCGAGTCGTCAATTCCAGGAGCGTCGCGTGACCCGGTTCTTCATCGCCAGGCCGATCTTCGCGAGTGCGATCGCGATCCTCATGGTGGTGGTGGGGATGGTCTCCATCTACGCGCTGCCGGTCGCGCTGTTCCCGCCGATCGTGCCACCGACGGTCCAGATCACGGCGGGATACCCCGGATCGAGCGCGGATGTGGTCGCCCGGGTGATCACCACGCCGCTCGAACAGCAGATCAACGGGGTCGAGGGCATGATCTACATGTCCAGCAACTCGACCTCGAACGGTGCGAGCGCGATCACCGTCACCTTCGAGGTCGGTTACGACGTCGACATCGGGGCGGTGGACATCCAGAACAAGGTGCAGACCGCGCTCGGGCAGCTACCGGAGGTCACGCAGCGGTCCGGGGTCGCGATCAACAAGGCCGAGACGGACATCACCTGTCTGCTCACCCTCTACGATCCGACCGGCAACTACGACAGCGCCTTCCTCGGGAACTGGGCCCAGATCAACCTGGTCGACGCACTGAACCGCCTGCCCGGCGCGGGGCAGGTCACGAACTTCGGTTTTCTCGAGTACTCGATCCGAATCTGGCTCGATCCGGACAAGATGGCCTCGGTCGGCATCACGCCGAACGAGGTGGTCAGCGCGGTCCAGGCCCAGAACGTCGACGTCGCGGCGGGTCAGATCGGCGCGCCGCCGCTTCCCGAAGCCACCGCCTACACCTACCAGCTGACCACGCTCGGCCAGCTTCGTGAGGCCGAGGACTTCAACGACATCGTGGTCGCGGTCCGTGACGGCGGGGTCGTGCAGATCAAGGACATCGGTCGGGTCGAACTCGGTGCGGAGTCCTACGCCTCTTCCACCCGGTATCAGAACCAGCCGACCGCGCTGCTCGGCATCTTCCAGCGATCGGGCGCGAACGCGATCCAGCTCAGCAACCAGATCCAGGCGTTGATCGACGAACTCGCCGCGAAGGGGCGGTTCCCCGACGGGGTCGAGGCGAAGATCACCTACGACAGCACCGACTTCGTCAAGGACAGCATGAAGGAGCTGGTGGTCACCCTGCTCGAGGCGATCGGCCTCGTGGTGATCGTGGTCTTCGTGTTCCTCCAGAGCTGGCGGACCACCATCATCCCGATCATCGCCATCCCGGTGTCGCTGGTCGCGACCTTCGCGATCCTCGCGGCGTTCGGATTCTCGATCAACACCCTCACCCTGCTCGGCCTGGTGCTCGCGGTCGGTCTGGTGGTGGACGATGCGATCGTGGTGGTGGAGAACGTGGAACGACAGCTGGAGTCCGGGCTCGGGCGGCGGGACGCCGCGGTCGCCGCGATGCGGGAGGTCACTCCGCCGATCGTCGCGACGACGGCGGTGCTGATGGCGGTGTTCGTCCCGACGGCGTTCATGCCCGGGATCGCCGGTCAGCTCTACAACCAGTTCGCCCTCACCATCGCCTTCTCCGTGGCGATCTCGGCCTTCAATTCACTGAGCCTCAGTCCGGCGCTCTCCGGTGTCCTGCTCCGACACACGGCGCGGGAGGACCGCATCAAGCCGTTCCGGATGTTCAACGACGGCTTCGACAAGATCTCCAGCGGCTTCAGTCGGTTCGTCGGCATGCTCGGGCGGCGCCTCTGGTGGGCGGTCCTGATCGCCTTCGCGGCGCTCATCCTCCTGACCTTCAATCGATTCAAGGAGACGCCGACGGGCTTCGTGCCTCAGGAGGACCAGGGCTGGTTCTTCGTCTTCGTCGCCCTCCCCAGCGGCTCGTCGCTCGAACGGACCGAGGCGGCGTGCGAGGAGGCGGCGTCGATCCTGCTCGACACGCCCGGTGTCCAGTACGTCAACACCGTCGCGGGCTACAACTTCCTCGACGCCTACGCCGACTCCGCCACCGGCGTGGTCTTCGCGATCCTCGATCCCTTCCCCGAACGCACCGTCGCGGACGAGCAGGTGCCCGGCGTGATCGACGTGGCGAAGCGGGAGCTGTTCGCGGTCGACGGCGCGACGTGCATTCCGATCAATCCGCCGCCGATCCCCGGGCTGGGTTCGACCGGCGGATTCCAGTTCGAGATCCTCGACCAGCTCAACCGCGGCTCCGATGCGCTGCTGGCCGCGACGCTGGAGTTCATCGAGAAGGCCGAAGCGCGGCCCGAGATCGGAAACCTGCTCTGCGATTTCAAGACCGACGTCCCGGAGGTCGATCTGGAGATCGACCGGGTCGAAGCGACCCGCCTCGGTCTTTCGATGGCCGACGTGTTCCAGACGCTTCAGGTCCATCTCGGCGGGTACTACGTCAACAACTGGAACAAGTACAACCAGGTCTATCAGGTGAACCTGCAGGCGGAGGGCGCCGACCGGATGACCTTCGAGGACGTCCTGGCCCTTCGCGTGCAGAACAAGCAGGGTGACCAGATTCCGTTGTCGCAGTTCGTGACCCTGAAGCAGGACGCGGGGCCGATGAACATCGCCCACTACAACCTCTACGAATCCGCGCAGGTCATCGGTGGTCCCGCCAAGGGCAAGTCCGGCGGCGAGGCGGTGAAGGCGATGATGGAGGTCGCGAAGGCCGAACTCGCCCCGGAAGGCTGGGGATACGAATGGACGGGCACCGTCTACCAGCAGATGAAGGTCGGCAACATCGCGCCGATCATCTTCGGGCTCTCCCTCATCACGATCTTCCTGGTGCTCGCGGCCCTCTACGAGAGCTGGGCGATGCCCTTCGTGATCCTGCTCTCCGTTCCGCTCGCGGTGCTCGGGGCGTTGATCGCGCTCGACATCCGGGTGCTTCCGCTCGACGTCTACGGCCAGATCGGACTGCTCATGCTGGTCGGGCTCGCGGCCAAGAACGCGATTCTGATCGTGGAGTTCGCGAAGTCACTGCGTGAGGAGGGCACGGGGATCATCGAAGCCGCGATGGAAGCGGTCCGCCTGCGACTTCGCCCGATCCTGATGACCGCCTTCGCGTTCATCCTCGGTGTGCTTCCGCTCGTCTTCGCCACGGGCCCGGGTGCCAACGCCCGGCATTCGATCGGCACCACGGTGCTGGGCGGCATGATCGCGTCGACGTTCCTCAGCCTGCTCATCGTGCCGGTGATCTACATCGTGGTCGAGTTCGCACGCGAGCGGATCTTCGGGGTCCGAGGCGACGATCCGCCGCCGGGCGAGGGAACGCCCGAATCGTCGATCTGATCACTCGGACCGGCCTGTTCCGTCGCTCGTCGGACAAGGTGCTTGCGAAGTCACCGGCATCCGATACCGTCGAGTCATGAAGAACCCTTCCGTCCCCAGTCGTCGCGACTTCATCGCCGCCTCCGCGGTGGGCGCCGCGGGCGCCCTTGTCCGCACGTCCCCCGCGTCCGCAGCGCAGGACCAGGTCGCCGAGAAGGCGGATCCGCCGGTTCCATCGGGAATGCCGGACGAGATCCGGGTCGCGGTGATCGGCCTGCGCGGCCGAGGCTGGAACCACACCATGGGATTCGTCCGACTTCCGGGCGTCCGGGTGGTCGCGCTCTGCGACGTGGACTCCGAGGTGCTCGCCCGTCGCGTCGCGGAGTGCGCCAGAGGTGGCGAGAAGTGGGCTGGCTTCGAGGTCGACGCCACCGGCGACCCGCGAACGCTGCTCGACCGCGAGGACATCGACGTCATCGCGATCGCCACGCCCAATCACACGCACTCGATGCTCGCATGCTGGGCGCTCGATGCCGGAAAGCACGTCTACTGCGAGAAGCCGGTGTCGCACGTCGTCGAGGAAGGCCAGCGGATCGTCGACGCGGCGAATCGCACCGGGTTGATCTGCGCGAGTGGAACCCAGGGCCGGTCGGCGGCGAGCGTTCGCGACGCCATGTCCTTCGTACACGATGGTGGAATCGGCGACATCCACTGCTCGCGTGGTCTGTGCTACAAGCCGAGACGATCCATCGGTGCGGACGACCGGTCCCGGTTCGTCCCCACCGCGGTCGACTACGACCGCTGGCTCGGCCCCGTCGCCTATCGATCGCTTCAGCGACCGCGTCTGCACTACGACTGGCACTGGGACCTGCACACCGGCAACGGTGATCTTGGAAACCAGGGCATCCACCAGATGGACATCGCCCGCTGGGCGCTGGAGGCCGATCGGATGCCGGCCCGCGTCGACTCCGTCGGCGGCCGGCTCGGCTACGTCGACGCCGGCGACTCGCCGAACACCCAGGTCGCGGTGTTCGATTGCGGTGGGACGCCACTGGTCTTCGAGGTTCGCGGATTGCCGAAGGACAAGGCGTCGCAGTCCGGCAAGTGGGAGATGGACCGGTTCGAAGGCCAGTCGATCGGCAACGTGATCCACGGCGAGCACGGCATGGTCCGGGTCTCGAACTCCTACAACTGGGCGGACTTCATCGATCGCGACGGGGTCAAGCAGCAGGAGTGGAAGGGAGGCGGCGACCATTTCGCCAACTTCATCGAAGCGGTTCGGGCCGACGATCCGACGGTTCTGAACGCCCCCATCGAGGATGGGCACCTCTCTTCCGCGTATTGCCACCTGGGAATCCTCTCCCACGTGCTGGGTGAGGCGGCCGCGCCGGCGGCCGTCGATTCCGCGTGGAGCGGCGATGCGGTCGCGCTCGACGGCTGGCGACGCATGAAGACGCATCTCGATGCGAACGAGGTCGATCTCGAGAGAACCCCGGTCACCCTCGGGCGAACCCTTCGCGTCACGCCGTCGGGTGATGCGGTCGTCGCGGACCCCGAGGCCACCGCGATGCTGGCGCGAAACGCCCGCGCGCCCTATGCGTTCTGAACCCCGTCCCGGAGTCGATCCCATGGCCGACACGACCGATCCTTCGCGGCGACGCTTTCTGGCGGGTACCGCCGCATCGATGGTCGCGGGACCTGCGGCACTCGCCGCCGCGATGCGATCGAGTCTCCTCGTCGCCGACCCCGCTGAATCCAGACTCCGCTTCGGAATGGTCACCTATCTCTGGGGTCGCGATCTTTCGCTGCCCGTGCTGATCGACGCTTGCACCGAGGCCGGTCTCGACGGTGTCGAACTGCGGACCACCCACGGACATGCGGTCGAACGGGGGCTAGACGCGGCGGCACGCCGGACGGTTCGCGATCGCTTCGCGGCGTCGCCGGTGGAGATCGTCGGCATCGGGAGCGACGAACGCTTCGATTCGCCCGATCCCGATCGACTCGCGGCCGCCAAGCGGGCCACCCTCGAGTTCCTCGAACTCTCCGCGGCCATCGGCGGCGGCGGCGTCAAGGTGAAGCCCGACTCGTTTCACCCCGGCGTGGAACGTGAACGGACGATCGAACAGATCGGTCGAAGTCTCGCGGAACTGGGACCCGCGGCTTCGGACCTCGGTCAGGAACTGCGGTTGGAGGTCCACGGTCAGTGTGCCGATCCGGCGGTCATCCGACGCATCATCGAGATCGCGGATCATCCCGCGGTCCGCGTCTGCTGGAATTCGAATCCGCGGGACCTTCGTGGCCGCGGGTTCGCGCGGCACTACGAGATGCTCCGGCCCTTCTTCGGTGGCACGGTGCATGTCCGGGAGCTGGGGGACGAGCGATATCCCTGCGCGGACCTGTTGCGGCGACTGGTCGATGACGACTACCCGGGAATGGTGCTGCTGGAAGCGCACACGCCACGGCCACGGCACCTGGTCAGCGCCCTCGGGAATCAGGGCGCGCTGGCGAAGGCCATGACGGTGGATCATCGCTACCAGACCGACGAGCCCGCCGGCGCGATCCGAATCGCGCCGAGGCGACGAGCGCCGAACATGCTCGACGTCCGGTCCGGCGACGCGCTGATGGCCACGCTTCGTCTCGGTCCGGCGGAACGGACGCCGACGGTGTTTCCGTTGAATGCGCCCGGGGATCGGCTGGCCATTCGTGGATTCCCGTTCGTGCGGAACGCCGGCGAAGCGACCGATCACCCGCATCATCGCGGTCTCTGGTTCGCCCACGGTGACGTCGACGGTCATGACTTCTGGCACGATCCGAAGTGTCGAGTCCGGGTCCGGGAGCACGTGGTGGAGGACGATGCGGTCCGCTTCGTCGCGGACTGGACCTGCGAAGGGCGGCCGGTCGCCACCGAAAGGCGTCGAATGCGGTTCTCCGCCACACCGCGTCGGCACCGGATCGACGTCGATCTCGAACTCATGCCCGCGGGTGAATCGATGGTGCTCGGCGACACCAAGGAGGGGACGTTCGCGGTTCGGCTGGCACCCACGCTTCGGGTCGATGGACCGGTGGCGCTGGGCCGACTTGAGAACGCCGAAGGCCTGTTCGACGGGGCGTGCTGGGGGCGGCGATCGGACTGGGTGATGGCCGAGGGGCCGATCGACGGTCGTCTGGTTCGAGTCCGGATCGAGGACGCCGATCGAAATCCCCGGCACCCGACGTGGTGGCACGCCCGAAAGTACGGACTGCTCGCGGCGAATCCCTTCGGACGTCGGGCGTTCGAGGGTGGCGGTGAGTCCGGTGCGATGACCGTCACCCGGGAATCGCCGATTCGGCTCGCCTACACGGTGACGCTCGAAACCGGCGCGGAACCGAGCCCGCTCGCAACGTGAATGAGGACCGCACCGTCCGGTCCGCGTAGCATGCCCGGATGCGCGTCATCAGTCTGCTGCCGTCGGCCACCGAAGTCCTCTGCGCGATCGGTGGGGAATCGTTGCTGGTCGGCCGGAGCCACGAATGCGACTTTCCAACCTCGGTCGGTGACCGTCCGGTGCTGACCGCGGCCCGGACCACCGCGGATTCCAGCGCGGCGATCGATCAGCAGGTTCGTGAGGCGCTGGGTGGCGAAGAAGCCTCCGCGTCGGCGAGCCTCTACCACCTCGACGTCGAACGACTGATCGCGCTCCGGCCCGACGTGATCCTGACCCAGGACCTCTGCGAGGTGTGTTCGATCGATCTGGCGACGGTCCGTGGTGCGGCGGCCTCGATGCCCGACCCGCCGGAGATCGTGAGCCTCGATCCCCACACGCTGATGGACGTGTTCGACGACCTGCTGACGGTCGGCCGAGCGGTCGATCGCGAACGCGAGGCCGAACAGGCGGTGGTCGAGGCCCGGGACGGATACTGGTCGGCCGTGGACTACGCGAACCAGTACGTGCCGGGACCGGAGACGCTCTTCCTCGAGTGGATGGATCCGGCGTTCGTGGGGGGGCACTGGACACCGGGGCTGATCGAGGAGGCGGGCGGTCGGCACTCGCTCAATCCGGTCGGCGCCAAGAGTCGCCAGGTCACGCCCGATGAGATCGTCGCGGCGGCGCCGGCGCGGATCGTGGTGTGTCCGTGCGGATACGACCTCGACGCGATTCGTCGCGAACTCCCGGCCCTGCAGGCATCGGACTGGTGGCGGGAACTTCCCGCGGTACGGAACGGCGTCGCGAACGCGGTGGTGATGGTCGACGGCAACGCGATGTTCAATCGTCCCGGGCCGCGACTGGTCGACGCGTTCCGCTGGCTGGTCTCCTGGTTCAACGACCGTCCGGAAATCCTGCCCGCCGGATTCCCCGTCGAGGTGATTCCCACCGGATCCTGACGGGTCCTCGAATCGATCCTGCCCCTTCGGCAGTCGCGGCGGCCCCGGATGCGCTGAAAACCCGCTTGTACGGTCTCCCGGACGGTCTGGCACGGGGTACGAACCGGCACGCAAGTTGCGTTCGGTACGGGAGATCGACGATCCGAGGCTTCAACCCCGGACGTCGAGATTGGAGATTTCAAACATGCAGATGGACCGATTCACCACCCTCGCCCAGGAGGTTCTTTCCAACGCCCAGTCGCTCGCGACGGGCCGCAGCCACGGCGAACTCACGCCGCTTCACATCCTCGCCGCGATGGTCGAGGATCGGAACGGCGTCGCATCGTCGATTCTCGCGAAGGCGGGACTGCAGGCCGAGCGGATCCGCGACGTCGCCGAGGCGGAACTGGGACGACGACCGCAGGCGACCGGCACCCAGCCGCGAACCGCGAACGCCACGATGGAGGTCCTGCAACGGGCCGAACGGGAAGCCAAGCAGCGGAAGGATGCCTACGTCTCGACCGAGCACCTGTTGCTCGGACTGATGGAGGTGCCCGGTGACGCCCGGGAAGTGCTCGAGAGTTGTGGTGCGACGCGGGCCGCGATCGACGCGGCGATCGACGGGATTCGAAAGGCGTCCGGCGTCTCCCAGGTCAACGACGCCGACGCGGAGAGCAACTTCGAGGCACTCAAGAAGTACGCGATCGACCTGAACGAGCGGGCCGCGGCCGGAAAGATCGATCCCGTGATCGGTCGGGACGAGGAGATTCGTCGCTGCATGCAGGTGCTTTCGCGTCGCACCAAGAACAACCCCGTGCTGATCGGCGAGCCCGGCGTCGGCAAGACCGCCATCGCGGAAGGGCTCGCCATCCGGATCGTCGATCACGACTGCCCCGAAGGCATGCGGAATGCGCGGATCATGGCGCTCGATGTCGGCCAGCTGCTCGCCGGTGCGAAGTTCCGAGGCGAGTTCGAGGAGCGACTGAAGGCCGTCCTCCGGGAGGTCGCGGCCGCGGAAGGGTCGATCATCCTCTTCATCGACGAACTGCACACCATCGTCGGCGCCGGCCAGGCCGACGGCGCGGTGAGCGCCGGCAACCTGCTGAAGCCCGCGCTCGCGCGGGGCGAGCTCCGGTGCATCGGCGCGACGACGCTCGACGAGTACCGGAAGCACATCGAGAAGGACGCCGCGTTCGCCCGCCGGTTCCAGCCGGTGGTGGTGGGCGAGCCGAGCGTGGAGGACACCATCGCGATCCTNCGCGGNCTCAAGCCNCGNTACGAGGCGCATCACGGCGTCCGGATCCAGGANGGCGCGCTGGTGAACGCCGCGCGNCTGAGCGATCGNTACATCAGCGANCGNTTCCTGCCNGACAAGGCGANCGANCTNCTCGACGAGGCGAGTTCGAAGCTCCGGATCGAGAACGACTCGATGCCGACCGAAATGGACGAACTTCGTCGTCGGATCATGCAGCTCGAGATCGAGCGCGAGGCCCTGAAGCTCGAGAACGACAAGGATCAGGACGCTCGAAAGCGACTCGACGTGATCGAGGAGGAGCTCGCGTCGCTGGAGGAACGCAACCAGGGACTCACCGCGAAGTGGGAGATCGAGAAGGGCGACCTCGACGCGATCAAGGGCGTCAAGGCGGAGATCGACCGGAAGCAGACCGAGCTCGAGCAGGCGAAGCGCCTCGGCGACTTCGAGGCGGCGAGCNGGATCCAGTACGGGGATCTGCGNCANCTCGACGAGCAGCTCGAGTCGGCGGAGCAGGCGCTTCGCGAGCGGGAGGCCGCGGGCGACGCGATGGTGAAGGAGGAGGTCGACAGCGAGATGATCGCCGCGGTCATCGCCCGCTGGACCGGGATTCCGGTCGACCGCCTGGTCGAGGGTGAACGCGAGAAGCTCCTTCGGATGGAATCGGTGCTCGAGGATCGCGTGGTCGGTCAGGAGCCGGCGGTCCGGGCGGTGAGCGAGGCGGTCCGTCGGAGCCGCGCGGGTCTCGGCGAGGCGAACCGTCCGATCGGCTCGTTCCTCTTCCTCGGCCCCACCGGCGTCGGGAAGACGGAGCTCTGCAAGGCGCTCGCGTCGTTCCTCTTCGACACCGAGGACGCGATGGTCCGCATCGACATGAGCGAGTACATGGAGCAGCATGCGGTCGCGCGCCTCATCGGTGCGCCTCCCGGATACGTGGGGTACGAGGAGGGCGGGCGCCTCACCGAGGCGGTGCGCCGCCGCCCGTATTCCGTGGTGCTCTTCGACGAGATGGAGAAGGCGCACCCCGACGTCTCCAACGTCCTGCTGCAGGTGCTGGACGACGGGCGACTCACCGACGGCCAGGGGCGGACCGTCGACTTCTCGAACACCATCATCGTGATGACCAGCAACATCGGCAGCCACCAGATCCTCGAGATGACCGAGGGTGGCGCGGTGCACGAGGAGATCGAGGTCCACGTCAAGGATCTGCTCAAGCAGCATCTGCGTCCCGAGCTGATCAACCGGATCGACGACACCGTGATCTTCCACCAGCTCGGCCGCGAGCAGTTGAAGGGGATCGTCGGGATCCAGATCGACCTGGTCCGGCAGCGGCTCGCGGATCGCGGCCTCGGCCTCGAAGTCGATGCCGATGCGATGCACGCGCTCGCCGCGGAGGGATTCGATCCCCAATTCGGCGCCCGGCCGCTGAAGCGGGTGATCCAGCAGCGGATCGAGAATCCCATCGCGACCCGGATCCTTTCCGGGGCGTACGAGGAGGGCGACACGATCCTGGTGTCCATCTCCGGGGAGCAGTTCGGTTTCGATCGCCGGCCGGCCTCGCCAACCGATTCCGATCCGGAGGTCTTCGAGGCGGAACTCGTCGAGGACTGAACCGGGGCGGGGCGGTCCAGCGGCTAGGCTGATCGCATGATCGATCCCCCTCGCCGCCTTCGTCGTCACGCCGCATGGCTCGCCCTCGTCCCGGTGCTCCTCGGATTCGCATCCGTCGAAGCATGGGGGCAGGACGAGCCCCGTCCGCTCTCCGTGGAACGGATCTACGGGTCCGGCGAATTCTCGGCGGAGGGGTTCGGTCCGGTCCGGTGGTTGGAGGACGGTGGCTACACCGTGCTCGAACGCGACGACGACGGTCAGTCGGAGATCGCGCGATACGACCCGGTGACCGGGCGACGCACGGTGCTGGTGCCGGCCGCCAGCCTGACCCCGGAGGGTGCGTCGCGTTCGATTCCGATCGCGGACTACCGGTGGTCGGAAGACGGCCGGAAGCTGCTCGTGTTCACGAACACCCGGCGGGTCTGGCGACGGAATTCCCGTGGGGACTACTGGGTCCTCGACCTCGCCGACGATTCGTTCCGACGGATCGGCGGGGCGCTGGAGCCGACCTGGTTCCAGTTCGCCAAGTTCTCTCCCTCCGGTGACGCCGTCGCCTTCGTTCATCGCAACGATCTTCACGTCGAATCGCTCGACGGCGGTTCACCGGTGCCGCTGACGCACGACGGCTCGGCGACGCTCATCAACGGGACCTTCGACTGGGTCTACGAGGAGGAGTGGTCGCTTCGCGACGGTTTCCGTTGGAGCCCGGACGGTCGACGGATCGCCTTCTGGCAGATCGACGACGACGGCGTGGAGCGTTTTCCACTGGTCGATCTGACCGCCGGTCCGTATCCCGACATCAAGTGGATTCACTATCCCAAGGCGGGCACCACCAATCCGAAATGCCGGATCGGCGTCGTCGACGTGATGCGCGACCCGGGCGGGGCGACCGAAGGCGATCGCATCGGGCCCGACGGCGACGTGCGATGGCTCGACCTTCCGGGCGATCTTCGGGACGACTACGTCGCTCGAATGGAATGGACGCCGGATGGTCACCTGCTGATCCAGCGGGTCAATCGGCGGCAGGACACCGTGACGGTGCTCGACGTCGACCCCGTCGACTGGAAACCCCGGGTGGTGTTCGAGGATCGGGACGATGCATGGGTCGAGGTCTGCGACGACGTGGTCTGGCTCGACGAGGACGGCCGGCGTTTCACGTGGACGAGCGAGCGTGGTGGTTGGCGGCAGGTCTGGATCGTCGACCGTGACGGTGGCGAGCCGGTCTGTCTCACCCCCCGCTCCGAAGACGTGACCTCGGTCCTGAAGATCGATCCGATCGGTGATCGACTCTGGTTTCTCGCCGCGCCCGACGATCCGACCCGGCGGTACCTGCACGTNCAGTCGCTCTCGGGTGGCGAGCCCCGACGGGTGACGCCGGCGGATCAGCCGGGTTGGCACGACTACCAGATCTCCGGCGACGGTCGATTCGCGATTCACCGCTGGTCGTCGAGCACGGTGCCGCCGCAGGTCGAGCTGGTGCGGCTGCCCGGGCACGAAGTCGTCGATCACTTCCCCGCGATCCGCAACGAAGCCCTCGCGGCGAAGATCGATGGGCTGGCTCCGGTCGATCGGTCGTTCTTCGAGGTCGAACTGGCCGACGGGACGACGCTCGACGGCTGGATGATGTTTCCGCCGGACTTCGATCCCGCGGCGGGACGATGGCCGCTGCTGATGTACGTCTACGGGGAACCNGCGGCCACCACGGTCAACGACCGATGGGACGGCGGAAATCTCTGGCACCGGCTGCTGGCCGAGCAGGGATACGTGGTCGCGAGCGTCGACAATCGGGGGACGCCGGCGCCGAAAGGACGGGCCTGGCGGAAGAGCGTCTACGGCGAGGTCGGGGTGCTGGCGTCGGAGGATCAGGCGGACGCGGTCCGGGCGTTGCTGGCGACCCACGACTGGATCGATCCCGAACGGGTCGGCAGCTGGGGATGGTCGGGGGGTGGGTCGATGACCTTGAACGCGTTGTTCCGTCATCCGGAACTCTACGCGGCGGGCATCGCGGTGGCGTTCGTTTCGGATCAGCGGTACTACGACACGATCTACCAGGAACGTTTCATGAACACGCCGCAGGCGAATCCCGAGGGCTATCGCGCGGGCTCGCCGATCCATCACGCGGCGGGACTCGAGGATCCGGTGCTGCTCGTCTACGGCACCGGCGACGACAACTGCCACTATCAGAACCTCGAAGCCCTGGTCGACGAGCTCGTGCGGCACGGCAAGCCGTTCGATCAGTTGTCCTATCCCAATCGAAGCCACGGGATCCACGAAGGCGCGGGCACCACCCGGCACGTTCGAAACTCGATGCTTCGGTGGTGGCACCGGAATCTCGAGCCCGGTCCGCGGTCGGCGGAGTGACGCGTCGCGGATGATCATCATGCTCCGCCGGATCGATATCGGTCTTGCCACGCCGCGCCAGACCGCACGACCGGCATGGTCGGATCGCGGTTCGCCGCGCTGATCGTCACACCCCGCACCGGTCCCCGCCGAAGCGATCTCCGCCTTCTTCGATGCTTGCCCTGCGATTCCTGCGGGGCACCCTAGTCATGTCCTCCGAGGATCTCGCTTCCCGTCGTCGGGATCGGATCCGAGAAGGCGACTCAAGGAAATCGAAGAAATGAAGATCAGCACCCTTGCCCTGTTGTGCGGCATCCCCGCCTCGCTCGTCGCGCCGTTCACCGCCGCGGACGTCCTGGAGCTCGACCTCGGTCGAATCCGCTTCAACGGCAACACCAGTGACTACACCTACGAGGGGTCCCATGGCGATCTGATGGGGACCGACGTCGAAGGTGATCCGCACCTCCGCACCGTGGCGACCGTCGATCTCGGGACGCTCTTCGCGCAGATGAACATGGGCGCGATCTCATGGATCCGCGTCGAGGACACCGGCGTCAACGGCTACGTCGAAGGCATGAGCCCTGGCGCGGACATCGATCTCTTCTCGCTGGTCGGACGACCGGACGGCATCTCGACGTCCTACGTCTACGACGGCCCGAATCCGATCTATCAGGATTTCACCAGCGGCCAGCTCGCGTCGGAGGTCGCTTTCGTCGACATGGACTTCGGTGGTGACGACGATTCGCCGTGGTGGGTGTCGCTCGGCGATTCCGGTTCGCTCACCATGAACCTCGAGGGCTGGCCCCCGGTCGAAGATCCGGGTGACCAGGATGACGATTCCGACGACCGGGGTGACGGCGGTGGTGATCCGGGTGACGGTGGCGACGCGGGTGACGGTGGCGACCCGGGTGACGGTGGTGATCCGGGGGACGTGGAGGACGACGGTCCCAGATTCCAGGTGTTCCAGCCGATCAGTGAGATCCGGAAGCCCGGTCACGACGGCGGAATCCTGCTTCCGTCGCACGCTCTCTCCGGTTTCCAGCTCCGACTGAACGAAGTCTCGCCGTCGCCGGAGTGGATCTCGGTCACCATCGGCTACGAGATCGCCGGTGCCCAGCAGGTGGTTCCCGGACCGGCGATGCTCTCCGTCGTGTTCGCCGCGGCCGGTCTGATCCGTCGTCGTCGACGATGAATCCCGATCCGTCGCTGAACCGCCATGCCCGCCGCTAGAGTGGGGGCATGGCGGTTTTCACGTACCAGGCCAGAAACGACGGCGGAAAGCGGGTCGACGGGCGACAGGAAGCGGCGAGTCGCGCCGCCATCGTCTCCGAGCTTCAGTCCCGCGGACTCACGCCGATCGCCGTCCGGGAGGCATCGGTCGCGACCCGCGGCCGAAAGCGCATCTCCGACCGGCGGCTCGCCGGTGCGTACGGACAGCTCGCCGATCTCCTGAATGCCGGGGTGCCCCTGCTGCGATCCCTCGGGCTGGTGGCTCGGGGCAAGAGTGATCCGCGACTCGCCGCCGCGATGGCCGGCATCGCGGAACGGGTCGCGGAGGGCGAGCGACTCGCCGATTCCATGCGAGCCATCGGCGGCTTTCCCGAGATCCACATCGCGATGGTGCAGGCCGGAGAGCGGGGGGGATTCCTCGAAGAGGTGCTCTCGGAGCTTTCGACGTTCCTGGAGCACCAGGCGGAGCGACGGGCGACGGTCCTTGGAAACCTGATCTACCCGGCGATTCTCCTGCTCGTCGGGGTCGGGGTGATCGTGGCGGCGCTGGTGCTCTTCGTGCCGAAATTCCAGGATTTCTTCGGTGAGATGGACCTTCCGCTGGCGACTCGTCTGCTCCTCGGCATGTCCGATCTCGTCACGGGATGGTGGCCGCTCGCGGTGGTGACGCTGGTCGGTGCGGTCGTCGGCTGGGTGCTCGTCCGGGATCGACCCGGGGTGCGACATCAAGCGGCTGGACTGCAGTTGCGACTGCCACTCGTCGGTGATCTGGTCCGCACCATGGCGGTGGCCCGATTCACCCGGATGCTCGGAACCCTGCTCGCCAACGGGATCCCCCTGCTGGCCTCCATGAGAATCAGTCGGGAGGCGGCGGGAAATCCTCTGCTCGCGGATGCGATCGATGCGGCCTCGGAAGCGGTCGGCGGCGGCGAGTCGCTGGCGCGACCGCTGGAGCAGAGCGGGCTCTTCGGCGAGGAGGTGGTCGAGATGATCTCGGTCGGGGAGAGTGCGAACAACCTCCCGGTGGTGCTGGTCGGAATCGCTCGGAACGCGGAGCGTCGAACCGACCGGATTCTCGGGACGATGCTGAAATTGATGGAGCCGGCGATGTTGCTGGTCCTCGCGGGAGCCGTGATGTTCATCTTTCTGGCCCTCGTGGTGCCGATGATGTCGCTGAGCTCCCAGATCGACTGAGCCGACGGACTCGGTTCCCGGAGCCGGGAGCGTCGCACTGGAATCGAAACCTCCGGGGGCCGGGGCGGTAGACTTCTCCAAGTGGCCGCGAAGGCCGCCCCCGGCGGATCGCCGCCGGCCGACTTGGAAGCATGGAAGGATCCACCCGATGTCTCGAACCATTCGACGCCCCCGCCCGGTCAGCCGCCGAGCCTTCACGATTCTCGAACTCCTGATCGTGATCGGGATCATTCTCGCGATCGGTGGCCTCGTGCTGGTCAACGTGCTGGGCGCGAGCGAGAAGGCCGACAAGTCACTGGTGCAGGCGCAGATCCAGGCGTTCAATCGGGCCCTCGAGCAGTACAAGGTCGAGATGAAGCGATACCCCTCCGAGGAAGAGGGCCTCGTCGTGCTCTGGAACAAGGAGCAGGTCGAGGACGAGGAGGAACTCGCGCGTTGGGGCGGCCCCTACCTGAAGGAGCCGAACACCACCGACCTGTGGGGCAACGAGTGGATCTATCGGAATCCCTCCGAGATCGAAGGCGTCGCCTACGACATCGTCTCGATCGGACCCGACAAGGAGGAGGGCACCGATGACGACATCACCAGCAACGACGGCAAGTCCGGTGCCGACGGTGAGCCGCTCGATGACTTCAGCGACTTCTCTCCGAGCGGAAGCTGATCACGGGTCGGTCGCGGTCCGCCGCGGGCTCACCCTGCTCGAAATCCTGGTGGTCATCTCGATCCTCCTCGCGGCGGGNGCGATCGTCGTGCCGTTCACGCTCACCGAACTGGAGCGACGGCAGGCCGTCTTCATCGAAGATCGACTGTCGATGCTGATCCAGTTCGCGCGGGTCGAGTCCCGGCGCAGNGGCGTTCCGGTCGAGGTCCTGATCGACGCGGACGGACGACGAGTGGAGGCGAGGCGGTTGGACGTCGATCGGCTCGATGAAGGGGGGACGCCCCGGTCCGGTGGGCTCGATGAAATGCTCGTCGGCGAGGACCGGGAGGATGCCGACGATCCGCGGCGGTTCGCGTCCGCCTGGGCACGACACGATCTGGAGGACGGCCGGCTGGTACCGCCGGCGACCGCGGACGACGCGGCGACCTTCGACGACGCCGACCCGTTCGCATCGCTGGGATTCGAACCGGCTGACGGGGAGTCGTTCCGGCTCGACGACCCCGATGAATTCGATGACCTGGAGGATCCGTGGCCCGGCCCGGTGCGGCTGGCGGTCTTCTTTCCCGACGGAACTTCGGTGACCACGACGCCGGCGGTGCTCGAATCCTCGCGCGGTGATCGTCGCTGGACCATCGATCCCTGGAGCGGCCGCTCGACCTTCGAATTCGGCGCCGCGACGGCCGCGGGTGATTCCGACCCCTTCGACGACGCGGTCCGGGACATGGATGACATGGACGATCCGGAGCGCCCCGGCGACGGGGCGGAACCGGACGACTTCGGCACCCTCGGCTCGGGCGACGACCTCGAAGCGGGGGACCGGCGGTGATGCGGCGAGGCCGCGGCATCGTTGCTCGGCGTGGCGGGCTCCTCCTCGAGACGCTTGTCGCGGTGGCCATCTTCGTCGGCGTCGCGACGTTCTCCCTCGCCGCGGTCCGCGACGGCATCGCCGCCGCCGAGCGGGCCCGCCTCCGGCTGGTGGCGGTCGGGCTCGCGACCAGTCGAATCGCCGAGATCGAGGCGGGACTCGTTTCTCCGTGGGCGGTGGGCGAGGTCGACGCGGGGGATGACGCATCCGCGTTCGACGCCGAGCCTTCACCGTTGCGTCTGGAGATGGAGGCCGGACCGTCCGATTTCGACGGACTCGTCCGCGTGATGGTGAGCGTCTACGAAGAGGAGGTCGATCCGTCGCCCTTGATCGAACCGCGTCGGTTGGCGCGTCTGGTGGCGTTGGTGCCGGACGTCCCCGGTGTGGATGGAGACGGCGAGGGAGACGTCGAGACCGACTCCCCGCCTTCGACCTCCGAGGTGGAGGTCCGGCCATGAATCGGCTCCACCGTTCGACTCGCGTCCCTCGTTCCGGCCGCGGTTTCACCCTGCTCGAGGTCCTGCTCGCGCTGGCGATCATCATCCTGCTGTTCGCGACGATGACCCGGGTGTTCGACGATCTGGTCGACGCGCGGACGCGGGTGCGACGTTCGATGATCCGAACCGAAGGCATCGCGGCGGCGCTCGAACTGCTCGCAAGATCCGCGGATGCGGCGGTCGCGACCGGGCTCGACGGCGAAGCCGGAGTCACGGGCGATTCGACCTCGATCCGCATCGCCCGAAGCGGCGTGGCGACGACGCGGCTCGGCGATCCCGCGACGGGCATCTCGCCGGTCCAGGATCGGCACGCGGTGGAGCTGGCGTTCCGCGACGGCGAACTGGTGGTGCGGGACGAGGATGACGGTGTCACGGAGACCCTGGTCACCGAACTCTTCGCGATCCGATTTCGATATCACGACGGTCGGGAATGGTCGGCGTCCTGGAACAGCGACGCATCGGGATTGCCGGTGGCGATCGAGTGTTCCATCTGGACGACGCCGTGGCCTGATGCCGCGTGGCCGGCGTGGATTCCCGAACCGGAGCTCGACGACGAGTCGACGATCGATCGGAGCGACGCCCCACTCGACGTCGGTCTCGACGAGTCGATCGAGGCGTTCGAGATCGGGACGATTCTCGAGTCCGACGATCCGTTGCCGGCCCCCGATCACGTCCGTGTGGTCTCGATTCTCGACGCGGTGCCGGTCGAACGGCTCGGCATGGCGGGGGAGGACGGATCGTGATTCGTCGTCATTCGAAACGAGGATGGTCGAATCGCCACGGGGTCGCCCTGGTCGCGGTGTTGCTGATCGGGATGGGCATCATGATCGTCGCGCTCGGGGTGATTCATCTCGTTCGATCCGACGTCGCGAGCCTCGGCGCCGCCGAAGATCTGGAGCAGTCGAGGCTTCTCGCCCGCAGCGCGATCCGCGCGGTGGCGACCGAACTGGCGCAGTCCCGTCCGGCCATGCTCCGCGGTGAGACGCCGGAGCTGCCCGCCCGCATCGAGATCCTGGAGCTGGAGACGGGGAACAACGCCCGGATCGGCGTGGCGATGCTGCTTCCGGTGGGTCCGGGTGGCGCTCGACTCGTGGCGGAGGCCGGTCGGATCGATCTGAACGGCGTCGACGCGGAGGGAATCGCGGACACCGGACTGGTCAGCATGGTGGAGGCCCGGACCATCGTCGCGGCGCGGGATGCACGCCCGGGCGGGCGGTTCGAATCGGTGCTCGATCTGCTTTCGTTGAAGGGTGACGTGGCCTTCACCCCGGAACGGATGCTGGGCCCGCTCGACGAGATCCGGATCCTCTCGCGGGTGGATGCCGAGGAATCCTCGACCGGTGAACGGATTCTCGAGCGACTCGACGCCGATCTCGGCGGCGACGTCCGGGGACTGGCCGATCTGTTCACGGTGAACGCCTTCGAGCCCGATGTCCGCTTCGATGGATCGTCCCGACTCGATCCCGATCGAGCCGAGCCCGAGGCGGTCGCCGACGCGGGCATCGAGGATCCGGCGACGGTCCGGTTGCTCGAGCGTTTCCTCGGGGGTGGAGTCGATGCGGCGGCGAACCGCGACCGGGAAGGTGGTCGGAATGATCGGAATGCATCGGATGCCGAGGATGACCGCGATCCGGAGATCCCGGCGTCGGGTGGTCCGATGTCGCGACTTCGACGGGCGGTCCGTGAGGACGGGGCCGATTCCGGGCTCGCCCTGGATGCGATCGCGCGTGATCCCGGTGCGTGGCGCAACGGGCTGCTCGACATCAACACCGCGAGCGTCGCGGCGATGCAGTCGGTCGAAGGGATCGATCCGCCGCTCGCCACCGCGATCGCGGCTCGACGAGATTCCCTCGCGGTCGACCGACGGTTCAGTCGGCTCTGGCCGGTGGAGGAGGGACTGGTGGAGCCGGCGATCTGGGACGAGGTCGCGGACCGGATCACCACGCGTTCCACGGTCTGGCGATTCGTCATCGCGGTGGGAATCGAATTGGAAGGTGCGGATGAAGGTCTCGAGACGCCCACGGCCTGGGAGGTCGTGCTCGACTGCGGTTCGGTGCCGCCCCGCGTGGTGGAACTCCGCGACGTGACGATGCTGGAGCTGGCGGCGCGGATGGTGGGGATCGGGGCCGAGGATGCGGACGGTCCGATGATCGACGCCGAGGAAGCGGCGGCGGACGCCCCGCCGGACGACCGGTTCGGTGATGCACCCTTGTTCGGCGACGATCCGTCGCTGTTCGACGATGGGTCGATGTTCGACGAGGAATCGTCGATGTTCGATGGCGAGCGCTCGTTGTTCGACGACGATTCATCGCTGTTCGACGATCCGGTGTCCGCCTTCGACGTCCCGGATCCTTTCCGGGACGGGCCCGATTCGGGGACCGGATCGTCGCCGCCGGTCGACCGAAATGGAGATCGAGGTCCCGGTGGCCGTTGGCGGCCCGCAACCGGAGGCAGGTAGGATCGGTTTACCCCCTCGCCCTTCGTCGTCTTCCCCGAGAGTGCTCCGCATGGCCCGAAAGATCCAACTCGCCGTCGACATCGGCCGCCGGGCGGTGCGGGTGGCCAAGATCCGGTCGGGTCGCCGCACGACCCTTGCGGCGACGCTGTTCGAGACGATTCCGCCCGAGGTGGACGCGGAGGATCCGTTGGCGGTCGGCTCGATGCTCGCGAGCGCGATGGCACGAGCGGGAATCGATCCCGGGCCGGCGGTGTTCGCCCTCGATCGATCCATCACGAGCTTGAAGCGACTGACCCTGCCGACCGACGATCCGGACGAACTCCCGGACATGGTCCGGCTCGCGGTGGAACGCGAACTGCCGATCGATGCGGAGGACGCGGTGATCGACTTCTCGATCATCGACCGGAGCGGTGACGGTTTCGTGGTGGAGACCGTGGCGGTTCCGCGACGGGAGATCGAACGAATCGAGCGAATCGCCGAAGCCGCGGGCATGCGGGTCGCTCGGGTCGCGCCGCGATGTCACGGGGCGATGCGACTGGCCGACGCGGCGGAACCCACCCTGGTTCTGGACGTCACCGGCGAAGGATTCGAACTCGGCCTCGTCGAGCGGGGCCGTCTTCGATGGTCGCGTGGCGTGTCGATCGAAGGCGTCGAGCCCGGGGGCCCCATCGCCCGTGAACTGGTGCCCGAGATCCGCCGCAGCTGGCTGAGCTACCGCGTCTCCGCCGGCGAGATCGAGACCCCGATGCTGCTGGTCCTCGGTGGCGAGCAGATCGCGGACGCGGTGGAGGAGATCTCCGAAGCCACCGGCCTCACGGCCCAGCGTTTCATCGGTGATCGAAGAGTGCAGACCGACGTGGACATGCGAGGGGTCTGGCCGCTGGTCGGCCTGCTCCTTCCGGTCTCCGCCGATCGCCAGGTCGACCTGACCGCACCGCGAAAAGCGCCCGATCGTGCGGCCCGCGTCCGCCAGCGGGTCCTCGCGTCGCTGGGGCTCGCGATCGTGGCGGGCGGCATCGGGTGGACCATCGGCACCCGTGATCTCGCGTCGCTCGAGGCGCAGTCGGCGGACCTGCTCGGCAAGGCGATCGTCGCGAAGGAGGAACACCTGCGGTACAAGCGGGACACCCTTCGGGCGGGACACCTCGAGGCGTGGGTCGGCGTCCGGCCCGACTGGATCGAACACCTGATGGTGGTCGCCGGCCCCGGGCTCGCGGCGGGCGGCACCGTGCTCGACGAGTTCGGCGGAACCCTGGATGCGAAGGATGCCGATTTCGATCGGGGGGATGACACCTTCTCCATCGACTCCGGTGTGCGGATCGCCGTCGAGGGCGAGAGCGAGAGTCGTGATGTCGCGGCGAATCTGCGGGACGTCCTCGTCGCCGACGATCGCTACGTGCTCCGGACCACCGGCGCCGACGCCGAAGGTGGACGTCGACTCGCGTATCCCTTCGGGTTCATCATGAGAACCACGGTGCTCGATCCCGGCGCCGAATCCGCGTCGGACGACGACGGAGGTGGGATGTGAACCGTCGGACCCGCGGCATCGCGACGATCGCGACGGTCGGGCTCGTGCTCGCCGGTGCGGGCGTGGTCGGATGGGCGATCGGCTCCGGCCGCCTCGGCGGCCTGCGGNGNTCGGTCGAGACTCAAATCGCGACCTACCGGAACGTCCTGACGACGGTGCGTGGCGAGCGTGAGCAGCGGCCGGAACTGGATCGGCGACTCTCGGCGATCGTGGATCGATCCCTCGGGTCGGAACTGGAGGCGGTGGACAGCGATCTTCGAAGACGGCTCGCCGGCCTCGCCGAGGCCTCGGGCCTGCGCGACGCGAGCGTGTCGACCCTCGGTGCTTCGGTGGTGGCCACGCCGGCCGCCCGGGAGTTCGCCAGGTCGGGCAGCGAACGGGCGTTCCGCGAGGAGCCCGACTTCGCGGTGCTGAGTGCGAACGTCTCCGGCCGCGGCCCGCTCGAGGCGGTCATCCGATTTCTCCACGAACTCGATGCCGCCGTCTGGGTGAAACGGGTCGAACACGTCCGATTCGATCCCGATGCGGAAGGCCGGATCGTCTCCCTGAGCGCCCGAGTTTCGACGCTCTTCGTACCGGGAGCGGATCCCGGCGATGCATTCGCCGGGGCGACGCCGGCGCCGATGCATGCGATCGGTCGGTACGAGTCGATGATCGCCGCCAATCCGTTCGCCTTCGAAATCGAGGTGCCCGAACCGGTCGCGGTGCCCGCCCCGGTGAAGCCGCCGCCGCCGCCGAGGGTCGATCCCCGATCTCAGTGGATGCTCACGGGGGTGGTGGAAGGCCCCGACGGCACCGAGGCCTGGGTCCGGAACGTTCGGAGCAACGAGACGTTCGAGTTGCTCGTGGGTGGAAGCCGACGGCTCGATCGGCAGGTCGAGCTCCGATTGGAGTGGGCTGAGGGCGACATCGCCGGATTCCGGGTGGGTGACGAAACCTTCCGGATCCTGATCGGTTCCACCTTGGATCGACCGCTGCCCTGATTCCCCGTTCCTGACCCCGAAACTCACGCTTTTTCAACTCTGACCCACGAGGGATGGTGGCCGGTCGGTACGATGCCCCCAACATCTTGGGGGAGTGGGAAGTGAGACGTTCCGATCGCCTGGGAAGGATTCCCGGGGACTCGGTCGGGGTGGCCGTTGAGTTCACGGCATGGAACACGGGCGCGGATGGACACGACCGGTCGGAGACCGGATCCCCGCTCGCTGGAGCCAGTTATGACGAAGATCCGTAATCGCGTTCGGTGGTCCCTGCTCCTCACGGTCCTGCTCGGGCCCTGGGGTGGCGTCACGGCGGCGGTCGCGCAGACCGACCCCGAACCGCCACGCCCGGTGCTGGGTGACGACGGGGTGCCTCAGGTCCGCTTCAACTTCAAGGGGCAGACCTGGGACCAGGTCCTCGACTACTTCTCCCGGGTCACCGGCCTCCCCATCGTGCGGGACGCCGAAGTTCCCGCCGGGACCGTCGACTACATCAACCCGACGCCCTATCCGCTGCCGCAGGCGCTCGAGACGCTCAATCTCCTGCTGCAGACCCGGGGCCTGGTCCTTCGTGACGAGAACGGGCGCCTGGTGTTGGAGAAGCTCGACCAGATCAAGAAGGAGAACATTCCGACCTACATCGGGCCGCTCCCCGACGACGTGACCGCGGACACGCTGGTGACCGTGATCGTCCCGTTGGTCAATGCGACCGCGGCATCCGTCTCCGAGCAGCTCAAGGAGATGGTCGCGGACTACGGCATGGTGGTCGCGCTGCCGGAGCAGAATTCACTGTTGATGGTGGAGACCGCCGCGAACGCGCGACGCATCCAGCTGATCGTGGACGAACTCGATCGCGAAGACGTCGAGAACCAGGTCGAACAGATCACCTTGCGATATTCCAAGGCGACTGATCTGCTCCCCACCCTGTTGAAGCTCATGAGCGAACGCGTGATCAAGACGGTCACCAGGGGCAAGGCGAAGGTCCAGGTCGAAGAGGACGTGATGCCCGCGGGCTTCCGGATCACCGCGGATGAACGCACCAACACGATCATCGCCCGTGGCACGCCGCGCCGGATCGAACGGCTCCGCGCCGCGATCGAACTGCTCGACGGGGAAAAGCTCGAGTCGATGATGACGATGCGGACCGTCCAGCTCGACCGCCTCACCGTGGCGGAGGCGAAGGCGAAGCTCGACCAGCTCTTCGAGGGCGTGCCCGAGGAGAACAAGCCCACCTACGTGGTGCTCGAAGACACCAATCGAATCACCATCTCCGCCGAGTCGGCCCTGCTGGAGCAGGCGACCCGCTTCCTCGCGGNTCTGGAGCAGGAGGGTGCCGGCACGCCGGGCGAGGGTGATTCCGTGGTGCTGCTTCCGCTCACGCACGCGACGCCCGATGCGGCGATCGCGGCTTGTCGAGCGGTCTTCACGCCCCGGCAGGCGGCGGTGCTGAAGCTGGTCCCCGGTCCGGACGGCCGCAGCCTCGTCGCGGCGGGTCCCGTCGGCGATCTCGATTCGGTCCGGAAGACGATCGTGCTCATCGACCGCCCGGCTCGTGGTGATCGCGAAGTCCGCTACCTGGTGCTCGATGCGACCGATCCCGGGACCGCGTTCGCCCGGGCGACCCGGATCTTCGAGGCCGGTGCCGAGATCGATCCCACGCTCGAGGTCGTCACCGATTTCGATCCGGCGACGCGGCGGCTGGTGATCGAAGGACCGCGGGAGTCGCTCGATCGCTTCGAGAAGGCCATCGATTCCGCGAAGGCGTCGATCAGGCCCGAGACGGTGGTCCGACAGTTCACCGCGCAGTTTGCGCCGCCGAGTCGGCTGGTCGGTTCGATGACCACGCTCTCCCGCGCGATTCTCAAGCCGAAGGACGGTTCGGTCTACGTGCCGCCCACCTTCGAAGCGGTCGACGAACTCGACCTGCTGGTGGTCACCGCGACCGCGGATCAGTTCGTCGCGATCGACGGCCTCCTGCGGACGCTCGATCGCCCGCAGCCGGGTGACGTGACCTACCGGGTGATCCGGATCGGAACCAGTTCGGGTGACGCCCTGCTCGAAAAGGCGTTGGTGGCGTTCGATCGCAAGGCGGCCCTGCTGCCCGAGGGTGAACTTCCCCGGCCCGAAGTCATGGTGGACGCCGCGTCCGGCGTCTTCGAGGTTCTCGGGTCGACCACGTCGGTCCAGTCCTTCGAACGCGCGCTGGCCGAAGCACGGCAGTTGCTTCCCCCCGAGCCCGTCGCCCGCATGATCCCGATCCGGCAGGCCCGGGCCGCCGAAATCGTGGCCCCGCTGCAGCAGATGATCGATCGAACCGTGGCGATCGGCGACGGCCGGGTGATCGCGCCGCCGACCATTGAAGTGGTGAATCCGACCAACAGCCTGTGGGTGCGGGGCGATGCCGCCCAGGTCCGGACGATCGAGGAGTTCGTGCGGGCCCTCGACGTCTTCGAGCCGGCGGACATGCCGCCACTGCGGATGCTCCAGCTTTCGGGCAGCGATGCGGCGCAGATCGCCCGACTCCTCACCACGCGATACGACGCCCGCCCCAACGACATCCGTCGCGAGCAGCCGGTGCGGATCGAGGCCGACGCGGCGACCAACACCCTGGTGGTGACCGCCCACGAGGCGGTCTTCTTGGAGATGAAGGAATTCGTCGAATCGCTGAACCGCAACACCGAGACCGAGGCGGAACGCGAGACCATGATCTTCCCGCTCCGGCTGGCGAGGGCGGTCGATCTCGCGAAAGCGCTGGGGACGCTCTACCCCGAACCACCGATGCCGCTGGACAGTCGCGGGCGACCGCTGCCGCACCTGCGGCAGCCCCGCGAGGTCTTCGTCAGCGCGGACGCGGGCACGAACACCCTGATCATCGAAGCGCCGAGCGGGCGTCGTTCGAGCTTCGAGGTGCTGGTGCAGCAGCTCGATCGAATCGAGCTTCCGCCGCAGGCCACGCTGAAGACCTGGAACGTGGAACGGGGCGAGGGCTCCGAGATCGCGAACACGCTGCAGAACCTCGCCCGCCAGGGGGTGCTCAGTCGCCCCGGATCGAACGGCGAGAAGGCGGTCGAGGTCAACGTCCAGTTCGAACCCCGCAGTCGCACGCTCATCGTCGCGGGTGACGATTTCACCTTCACCAAGGTCGACGAGATCCTCGCCGACCTCGAAGCGGTGCCGGTCACCCGGGCCCTTCGCGTGATCGAGATCACCAGCGGCGACGTCACGGAGATCTCCGGGCGGGCGACCCGCCTCTTCGCGGAACAGACCGAGGGGGATCCCGACTTCACCGGCGTCGAAGTCGAGGTCGATGCGGTCAACGGCACGATTCTCGCGGTCGGCGAGGACGCGTCGCTCAATCGCTTCACGCAGATCGTGGCCCAGCTCGAGTCCGCGCAGGCGAGTCCCCCGGACATCCGGCTCATCTCCCTTCGCCACGGCGAGGCGACCGAGGTCGCCACGATGATCATCGAACTGCTCGGCAACGAGCTGGCGATGGCGACGCTCGGCGGCCCCGCCCCGGTGATCGAGGCCCTGCCGCAGGTCAATGCGATTCTGGTCGCCGCGGAGCCCCGCGAGCACGAGATCATCCGGCAGATCGTCGACACCATCGATACCGCGGACGAGGCGTTGCCGCCGATCCGGATCCTCCAGGTCCGGACCGCCGATGCGGTCAACCTCGCCAACGCGCTCGGCCAGACCTACGAGCGACGCTCGAACGAGGAGAAGGCCGAAAAGCCGGTGCGAATCAGTGCCGACGTCGCGACCAACGCCCTGATCGTCGCCGCGCATCCGGATCTGCTCGAGGAGATCCGCGCCATCGTCACGGATCTCAACGACGCGGATCGCCTCGACGCGGAAGGTCGGGAGATCCGGATCTTCCCGCTCCGGGTCGCCCTCGCCGAGGATCTCGCGACGACCATCGACCAGATGTATCCCGAGCCGCCGATGCCCCGGGACAGCCGGGGACGCCCGCGTCCGGATCTGCAGCAGGCCCGGGAGGTCGTGGTGCGGGCGAATCCCCAGATGAACGCGTTGATCGTCGACGCGCCGATCCAGCGCATGGCCGGGTTCGAGCAGCTCGTGCAGCAGCTCGACCAGACCCAGATCGTCGACGCGACGGAGATCCGGACCTGGAAGCTTCCGACCGTGGAGCTCGAGGCGGCCGCCCGCACGCTGCGGGAGCTCGCCGACGGTGGACACCTCGGTGGCGGCGATCGCGGCCTCGCGGGATCGATCTCGATCAGCATCGATGTCGCGAGCGACACGCTGCTCGTCTCGGGGCCCACGGCGATCTTCGATCGAGTCGGCCAGGTGGTCGACTCGCTGGAGTCCGGCCCCGTCATGCCGACCACGATCCTTCGCACCTTCCGGCTCAGTCAGGCCCGGGCCGACTCGGTGGTTCCGATGCTTCGCGAGATCCTCGTCGCACGGATGACCGAGACGTCCGGCCAGCTCGACCGCGAGATCGATCGATTGCTCACGGTCACCGCGGATCGAAAGACCAACACCGTCATCATCTCCGCGCCGGAGGTGGTGATGCCGGTCGCCGAACAGCTCATCAAGACGTTGGACTCCTCGGCTCAGGTCGTCGGTGATCCGACGGTGCGGGTCCGACCACTGATGTTCGCCGATGCCGCGGTCGTCGCGACGGCGCTGCAGCAGGCCCTTCCCGACATGACCAGTCCCGCGACCGGTGATGCGATGGAGGTCAAGGTGATTCCCGCCGCCGGCTCGAACGCACTCCTGCTGGTTGGCGTTCCGGAGGAGATCGAGGAGGTCGAAGTCCTCATCGAACCGCTCGACGCCCGCCCCGCGACCGACGCGATGGATGCGCGGACCTTCGAACTCGCCCACGCCGACGCGATTCGGATCGCCCCCATCGTGCAGAAGCTGCTCGACGATCAGCAGGGCAACGACCCCCGCGTGCTGATCGAACGAATTCGCCGCAGCCGTGGCGCCATCGATCTCACGCCGACCGTCCGGGTCGAAGCCGACGCCCGGACCAACAGTCTCATCGTCAGCGGCCCGCAGCCGGCGGTGAATCTCGCCGAGAACCTGATCGAGAAGCTCGATCGTCCCGACGTGGACGCCGACCTCGTCTACACCACCTTCACACCAGCGCGGGCCGACGCGGCGAGGATCGCCGGGACCGCGCAGACCGTGCTGGATCGAACCCGTCCCGGCGGCGTTCGTTCCACGTTGGAACTGCTCGCCGAACCGGAGACCAATTCGGTGCTCGTGGTCGGGACCCAGGAGGAGACCGAGCGGGCCGTCGCGCTGCTTTCGGAGTGGGACGCCCAGATTCCGGTGCTTCCGCCGGTCGACTTCAAGGTCATCACGATGCGGAACGCGTCCGCCGACGCCGTCGCCGCGGTCATCGCCCCCGTGCTTCGCGATCGAACGCGATGGCCGGCGGCGCTTCGCGATGCGGCCCGAGCCGGTCTCGTGATCTCGGAACCCAGCGTGACCGCGGACGTCTCGTCCAACCGCATCCTCGTCTCCGCACCGGCGGAACTGCAGTCGATCGCCTCGACGCTCGCCCGCGAACTCGATCAGGCCGATGCGGGCGGTTCGGTTGAGGTCCGGGTCTATCCGGTCCCCACGGGTGGTGCCGCGGACATGGCCGAGGCGCTGCAGCGATCCCTCGACGCCGCGTCCGACGCCCGGCCCGGTGAAGCCCGACCGGTGGTCGCCTCCGCGGGCCGGTCCGACTCGATCGTGGTGACCGCGGCTCCCCGGCTGCAGGAGATCGTCGCCCAGCAGCTCTCGGCGATGGCGAGCTCCGGCGGTGGAGTGCAGGTCCGGACGGTCTTCCTCAAGCATGCCTCGGCTTCGCGGGTCGCTCCGTTGGTGGAGTCGTTGCTCGCCGAGGATTCGGTGTTGCAGCCGCGGGATCTCCCCAGCTGGATGCGGGCCGAACTGATGATGGCCCGGGCCCGCGGACAGGTCAGCGAGGAGCCGCCGATCCGGGTGCTGCCCGACGATCGATTGAACGCGGTGATCGTCACCGGCCCGCTCGCCGCCCTGAACGCCGCCGAACAGCTCGTCGCCCAGCTCGACGTCGCCGCCCCGGGTGGAAGTGGCCGATCGATCCGGGTTCTGGAAGTCCGCAACGCCGACGCTCGCGAACTCGCCACCACCCTCGATGAACTCTTCGCGGTCGCCGACGACGGTGAATCGCCGCCCGCGATCCGCGTGAACGCTTCCAGCAACACCCTGCTGGTCCGGGCGACCCCCGACCAGTTCTCGGAGATCCGGGAGATCGTCGAGGGCATCGACGACGCGACGCTCAACGTCGCCCGTGAACTCCGCACCGTGCCCATCGATCCCAGCCGAGGCTCGGCGGAGGACATCGCCCGCATGCTCGAACGAATGCTGGACCGCGAGGACGACGATCGAGTCCGGATCGTCCCGATCGAGGAACTGCTGAAGAAGTCGAAGGCCGTCGATGCCCCCGGTTCGAAGGTCTCTTTCACGCCGGCTTCGGAAGCCGACGGGCTGCGAGGCGGGATCGGACGCAACCCGGGCTTGATGGGCTTCGCACGCATCGCGGTCGCCGGCATCGTCCTCGCGGCGACTCCCGTCGGGCAGGACGCGGTGGCGTCCACGACGGAGACCCCCGCGATCGAGGCGGTGGCGGAGGACGAGGCGGAGATCGTGATCGCGATCGACCCCGAAACCAATTCGCTGGTCATTCTCGGTGCGCCTCGGGAACTCGATCAGGTGGTCGAACTCGCCGACGAGGTCGAGGACACGCTTCCCGAGGAAGGAAGCATCATCCGGACCGTGCCGCTTCCCCCCGGCGTGGACGTTCGAAACGTCGCGTCGGTGGTCGGCCAGACCATCCGGCAGCTCGTTCCGGCGGGGGGCCGTCCCGGCGACCTGGGTCGCCGAACCACGGTCGTGGCCGACGTCACCAGCAATTCGCTGATCATCGCGTGTCGCGAGACTGACTTCGAACTCCTGGCGGATCTGATCGGGTCCGTCGCCCGGCCCGCGGACGCTCCCGAAGTGGTCGTCCGCATCTACCGGTTGGACGAAATGAGCGCAAGTCGGGCCGCGAGCGGACTGGTCTCGCTGCTGCAGTCGCCCGGCCGGAACCGCTATCGGGAACTCTCGGTCACGCTCGACGGTGACGGCCGTCCGGTCCAGGCCCGCTTCGATCCGACGCTGATCCGCGCCGTCGCGGACGTCGAGGCGAACGCGCTGGTGGTCCTCGCGCCGCGGGAAGCGGTCCCGTTCGTCGACCGCTACGTCGAGCTCGCGACGCAGTCGCCGAAGGCGGAGCGTGCGACGTTGCGACTCTTCCAGCTGCGGTACGCCAGCGCCGGCGAACTGCAGCGGACCCTCCGGCAGATCTTCCAGACGCGATTCCGCAACATCCGTCGCAGCGGGGCCGCCACCGCGGCGGAACCCGACTTCGCGGTCGACGCACGCAGCAACCAACTGGTGGTGACCGCGAGCACCGAGGAGCTGGCGGAGGTGGAGTCCCTGCTCGCGCAACTGGACGTCGAGGACGGCCGGGAGCGGAATCCGCTCACCGTGATCGAACTCGCGGCCACGAGCCCGACCGCCGCGGCGAGAATCCTGGATCAGGCGGTCATCGGTGGCGACGAACGACTTCGCGCGACCACCCTCGTGCTGGCCGACGACGCCTCCGGCGTCCTGCTGGTCCGGGCCGACGCCCCGACGCTCGCGGAGATGCGGGACGTGCTCGAACGAATCGACCGGGAGGCGACCAGTCGTTTCCCGGTCCGCACCATCGAACTGACGCGGGCCGATGCCGGCGAGGTCGCCGCCGCGGTGCAGGGGTTCTACGACGATCGTGCCCGGCTCTTCTCGACGGGACGCGGGCGCCGCACCCAGTCCGCCGCGGTGGCCATCACCGGCCGCACCGGCGGAGCGACGTTGCTGGTGGCCTGCGACGATCCGACCTTCGAAGAGGTTTCGCAGCTCGCGAAGACGTTCGACGAGAAGGACGGAAAGGCCGGATACGAGTATCGGATCTACCCGCTTCGAAACGCCCGGGCCAACGAGATCAAGAACACGGTGGAGTCCCTGGTGTCGTCGCTCACCCGGAGCGACTCCGGGTTCAGTGGCTTCAGTTTCCGCTCCCGCAGTCGTGGTGATCAGACTCGAAGCGGCCTCGGCAGCATCGCGGTCGAGGTCGACGATCGCTTGAACGCCCTGATCGTCAGCGGGCAGGGGGACCGATTCGAACTGGTCGAGGAACTCATCGAGTCGCTCGACGTCCCGACCCCCGACGACGAGCGACGCATCGTCCGCTACTACCGGGTTCCCGGTGCGGACGTCTCGCTGCTCGAAGAGGTGCTCTCCGACGCGCTGGGCGGCGGCGAGACCGAGTTCCGATGGTGGCGGGACGACGAGGAATCGACCGGTCCGAAGATCTTCGCCGATCCGGGTTCCGGAACGTTGTTCGTGGTGGGCAGCGAAGGGCAGCAGGCGAGCGTCGATGCGATTCTCGACGACTTCTCGGGTCTCCTCGCCGGCGGCGATTCGGTGGTGGAGGTCGTTCGCACCGAGTTCGCCGACGCCGCCGACGTCGCCCGGGCCGTCAGCCGCTTCCTGCGGGATCGAAGTCGGGGCGCCGGGTCGGCCGCGACGGTGGTCGTCACGCCCATCGAGACCTCCGGCGCGATGATCGTCGCGGGCACCGAGGACGACGTTCGAATGGTCAAGGATCTGGTCGCCCGGATCGACGCACCCGATCTCACCGGATCGAGGTCGCTCGAGATCGTGGTGATCGAACGCGGCGACGCCGCCGACATGGCGGCCCTGATCGGTGCCCAGTTCGACCGCCGGGGTGGTGACGGCGTGGTCATCACGCCCGACGCCCGGACCAACTCGATCCTCGTCAACGCGCCCGCCTCGCTCTACCCGCAGATCGCCGCGTTGATCAACCGCCTCGACGCGCCCGACGACACCGCGGAGAGCGTCATCCGCACCTACAACCTCGAGGTCGCGGACGCCGGCGAGGCGACGCGGATCCTCGGAGAGACGCTTCGTCTCGACGAGGACGGACGGACCACCGGCATCTCGATCGCCATGGACGAGGATCCGGACGCAACGCCGATCGAAGTCCAGGCCATCATCGTGGCGGACCGGCGATCGAATTCGATCGTCGTCACCGCGACCCGGGAGAGCCTGCCGGTCATCGAGTCGATTCTCGCGAAGCTCGAGGAGGCGCCGGCCCGAAGTCCGATCGAATACCGGATCATTTCCCTCGAACACGCCCCTGCGGTCGACGTGTCCTTCACCTTGAACCGGCTGCTGTTGGCCCGTGGGCTCGACTGGCAGGACGTCGCGGTCGACTACAACCGATTCGAGAACCAGCTCATCGTCGGCGCGACGCCCGATCAATTCGAGGTGATCGACACGATTCTCTCCGAGCTCGACGCGCCGGGAACCCGGACCCGTCGAACCGACTTCGTCGCCCTGCAGTTCGCGGACGCGATGAAACTGAAGGACGCCCTCGGCAACTTCTACGGTCCCTTCGCGCTCGAGGCGGACACCCCCGACAAGCAGAACGTGCGGATCATCGCCGACGAAGCGACGAACAGCCTGGTGGTCACCGCCGCGGAAGAAGAGTGGGCGGGAATACTCGCGCTCGTGGAGCAGCTGGACAGCGAGGAATACGACGCCTCCCTCCAGCTCGCGGTGCTTCCGCTCGTCTATGCCGACGCCCGAAGCGTCGCCCGGGCGATCAACGACGCGTTCCGTCCCCAGGTGGAGGCGGCCCGTCGCGGTGGGCGACGGCCGAATCGGGAGGAGCCCCGGCAGGCCGACGACGATCGTTCGAACCGGGAGCGGGGCGAGCAGTCACCGCCGGTGTTGATGCAGAGCGAGGAGTGGGTGAGCGCCAGTGCGGAAGTCCAGACCAACTCGCTGGTGGTGTCCGCCAATCGTCAGAACCTTCAGAAGATCGAACGGATCATCGCCCAGCTCGACATCGCGGAGTTCGTGCGGCTTCCGGCTCCGAGACTGATTCCGGTCGGAGCGGGCGACCCCGAGTCGCTCGCCGAGGCGTTGCGGACCATCTATCTCCCGGAAGGTCAGAACCGAGGCGGCACCCTCCGCATCGTGGGCGACCGTCCGTCCAACGCGGTCATCGTCCGGGCCGACGAGGAGGAGTTCGCCCAGATCCGGACGCTCGCGACCGCGCTTCAGCAGGAGTCCGACGTGAAGGGCGTGTCGGTCCGGGTGGTCCGGCTCGAGTCCGCGCCCGCGGCCCGGGTCGCGGCATCGGTTCGCGCCGCCTACGCGACCAAGGCGTCCCAGGCGAAGGTTCCGTTCTCGATCGACGTGGATGCGGTCGGCAACGCACTGGTCATCGCGTCCACCGGTCCGTTCTTCGAAGAGGTCGCGACGACGATTCGCGAGATGGACCGACTCGCGCCCGCGGCCGGCCAGGGGATCTTCCTCATCGACCTCGAGAACGTTCCGGCAAGCGTCGCGGAACGGGCGGTGAAGCGGATCGGCCTCGACAAGGCCCAGCCCGCGGACTCCACCTCGCGACTCGTCGTGGAGCCGATCAAGATCTCCGCGGTGGAAGGACGCAACGCCCTGCTGGTGGTGGCGAATCCCGCCGATCGGGAGACCGTGGTCGGGATCCTCAAGGCGATCGACGCCCAGCCCGAGGCCGATTTCGCGACCAATGAAGTCCGCATCGTGCAGTTGCAGCAGGCCGAGGCCGCCGCGGTCGTCGCCCTCATCGATCAGGTGATCGATCCCGCCGGCGGCGGGCCCGACAGCACCGCGATCGCCGCCGCGGTGAAGGAGCAGATTCGCCGATTGAACGTGGTCGGTGGACGAAGCACCCCGATTGCGCTCGATCTGGCCAGTCCGATCCGGGTCACCGCGGACGTCGCCGGCAACTCGATTCTCATCAGTTCCACGCCGGCGAACACGCGGGCCCTGGTGGAGGTCGCCCGACTCTTCGATCGACTTCCCACCACCGAAGCCCTCACCGTCCAGATCTTCCCGCTCGAGAACATGGCCGCCGACCGGTTCGTGGGCGTCGTGGACGATCTCTTCGAGCAGGGCCGCGACCTCGCGGTGCTGCCGGGTTCCGACATCCCGGCGATTCCCGAAGGGGCGATCGGCGCGTCGCTCACCGGGCGTGCCGCCCTGACCGTCGACGAGCGGACCAACACCGTCATCGCGGTGGGCAAGGAATCCGCGGTCGCCTTCGTCGAGGTGATGGTCGGCAAGCTCGACTCCGAGGTGGGAACGGGATGGGTGGAGGCCAGGGTGATTCCCCTGAAGTACGCCGACGCCGGCGACCTCGCGGACTTCGTGCAGGCGGCGGTGGTCGAAGGCCAGACCGACATTCCGGGCGGAACGCCGATGCAGACGCAGGTCGCCCGGATGCGGGCGATGCGGGCGGGTGGAGACCGGGCGGTGGAGAGCGACGTCTTCGTGCCGCTGTCCCGCCTCATGGTCAAGGCCGACGCCCAGTTGAACGCCCTCGTGGTGGTGGCGAGCCCGCCCAATCTCTCGCTGGTCGAGGAACTGGTGGCGATGCTCGACATCGAAGCCGCGGCCCCCGGCGCGGCGGTCCGCATCTACGCGGTCGAACACGGCTCCTCGGAACGGATCACCACCGTGATCCGGCAGCTCTTCGAGCAGCAGTACCGATCGGGCCTGATCCGTGACGAGGATCGGATCAAGGCGGTCCCCGACGTCCGGACCAATTCGATCGTGGTATCGACCAGTGGTCGAAGCTTCGAACTCTTCGAGGATCTTCTGGCCCGACTCGACGTCGAGGTGCCGGTGGACTTCCGCGAGATCCGGATCATCGAGCTCGCCAACGCGAGCGCCTCCCGGCTGGCCCCGATGATCCAGTCGCTGATGGACGCCCGTCTCGAACGGCTTCGCCGGGTGCAACCCGAGACGGCCGAACTGGAGCAGGCCGTGATCATGTCCGACGACCGCTCCAACTCGCTGGTCGTCGCCGCCGGCAACGACACCTTCGACGTGGTGGAGCGCCTCGCTTCGGATCTCGATCTGGATTCGATCGGCGACGCCGCGGACATCCGCGTGGTGCCGGTGACCCGGGGCGGACTGGAACGGGTCGCCAGGGCCGTCGAGCAGGTGATGGAACGTCGGTACGCGGATCTCCCCGCCGACGTCGCCCGACGGCAACGGCCGCTGGTGATCACCGACCCCCGCACCAACTCGCTGCTCGTCGCGGCGAGCCCGGAAGACCGCCGGTCGATCGAGGATCTCGTCAAGCGGCTTTCCGAGACGCCGCTGAATTCCGCGGTCGAGATCGAGGTGCTCACGCTCGATTCAGGATCGGCTCGCGAGATGGCGCCGAGGCTCGAGTCCCTGATGCGGGATCGAATGCAGAGTCTCGGCGAAGCCGAGGGGCCGAGCGACCGCGTCTCGATCGAACCGCTGGATGGAAGCAACTCGTTGATCGTGGCGGCCAGCCGTGAGAACCAGACCGTGATCCGCGATCTGGTCGACGTCCTCATGCAGGCCCAGTCGGATCGAATCGGCGGGCACTCGCTCGAGATCATCCCGGTCGCCCGCAACCGGGCGTCGGACCTGGTCGATCTCGTCGAGGACCTCTACGTCGAGACGGAGAACCGTCGCCGGGGCGAGGAGGTCGTGCGGGTGAACGCCGACGATCGGATCAACGCGATCCTCGCGACCGGCACGCCCGCGGACATCGCGGCGATCCGGGATCTGGTGTCGCGACTCGATTCCGAGCAGCCCGGCGCGATCGTCGAAGTGAAGTACGTGCCGCTGGCGTCGGCCAACGTCCTCGAGACCGTCGCCCTGATCGAAAGCGTGCTCGACGGCGGGGGCGGCCGACGTGGACGAGCCGGACAGCGCGGCACCGTGATGCGGTACCTCAAGGAGATGGAAGGCGTCGAGCCGGGTGACGATCCCGACGGCATGGAGGTCGAGGTCTCGAGCGCCATCCGCGACTCGATCGCGCTCACGCCCGACGTGCGGACCAACACCGTGATCGTCTCCGCCCCGCGGGATTCGATGTTGCTCATCGAGCGGATGATCCGCGACCTCGACACCAGTTCCACGGGTTCGAAGCGGATCGAGGTCTTCAAGCTGGAGAACGCCGACGCGGACGCGATGGCGGAGATCCTGACCGAACTCTTCCAGCTCCGGCAGCAGGGGAGTCTCTACGTCCTCAAGCCGCGGGAGGACATCGGCGAAGCCGTCGAAGTCTCGAGCCTGCCGGGTGGCGGCACGGAGACCGAGATGTTCGGCACCGATCTCACCATGGTTCCGGACGAGCGCCAGGCGTTGTCGATCACCGTCGACAGTCGGACCAACGCGTTGATCGTCTCCGGCACGCCGAAGTACCTCGAACTGGTCGGGGAGGTGGTCAGGGAGCTCGACGCCGAAGAGGCGAACGAGCGGCAGACCCTGGTCTATCCGCTTCGGAACGCGGAAGCCGGCGAGGTGGCCCGGGTGGTCAGCGAGTTCGTGAGCGAGGACCAGCGAAAGCTCGTCGAGACGTTGAATTCCGATCAGCTTCCCTCGGCCGCCCGGCTCCTCGAACGCGAGGTGACGATCGTCGGCGACGTGAAGAGCAACGCGGTCCTGGTCAACGCCTCGCCGCGGTACATGGAGCAGGTCGAGTCGATCATCAAGGAACTCGACGTCGATCCGCCGCAGGTCCTGATCCAGGTCATGCTCGCGGAGATCACCCTCGACGACGACTCGGACTTCGGGGTCACCCTCAACGAGAAGGTCGGGGTCGTGCCGCTCCGGACCGCGGGTTCGGTGCGTTACAGCAGCACCGACGTCTTCGGGGCCTTCAGCCAGCCGGTGTCGGGTTCGTTCTCGGTGGGTTTCAACGATCTCAATCTCGTCCTCAGCGCGATGTACGCCCAAGGACGGTTGCAGCTGCTCTCGAACCCTTCGATCACGGTCGCGAACAACGAGGAGGGTCGGATCCAGGTCGGCCAGGAGATCCGGCTTCCGGATTCCATCGCGACCTTCGACACCGGCACCCAGAGTACGACCGTGCAGGCCCAGGACGTGGGCATCATTCTCGAGGTGAAGCCCTCCATCAATCCGGACGGCTTCGTGCGAATGGACATCCGGCCCACGATCTCGCGCCTGAGCGAGAAGACCACGGACATCAGCGAGAACTTCCGCAGCCCGATCATCATCAAGCGGACCGCGGACACCACCGTCACGGTCAAGGACGGGGAGACGGTGGTCATCGGCGGCCTGATCGAGGAGAACAGCGAACGCCGCGACATGAAGATTCCGTTGCTCGGCGACATCCCCCTGATCGGCGGGTTGTTCCGTTCGGAGTCCGAGGTGCGACGCCGGACCGAACTCCTGATCGTGCTCACGCCGCGGGTGGTCAGCAACACGGACATGGGCAAGGGATCGCTTCGCGACATCACGGACACCCTGGTCGACGAGCTTCCGCTCCCCGAAAAGATCCGGCGCGAGATTCGAGGCGGTCGTCTCGAAGGTGGCGACAGCGAACTCGGTGAGTCGTTTGAACCGATCGAGACGTCCAAGGACGCCGATGACGCCAAGGGATCCACGGAGGACGAATCGCCCTCCGAGTCGACGGAAGAAGAGGCCTGAGATCAACGTGACGCAAGGGAATCGAATCATCGGACGCGGCCGCGGATTCCGGGTGGCCGCGGTGGTCGCGGTCGCGGCGGCGTCGACGCTCGCGGGATGCGTCACGGACTCGGTCGAGTCCACGACGGGACGGCCGTTGCCGCCGGATCCGCGGAAGGTGCCGCCCGCGTCCTCGGGCGACCCGATCAACGCGATCTCGGTGTTGAAGTCGCAGCAGCCGATCGACACCACCGGCAACGGATTTCCCAACCTGCTCGGGGCCGGGGTCTACCTGTTCTCGCGGCCCTACCCCATCCCGAGATTCGCGACCGGCACGCTGGTGTTCGACCTGTTCGAACTCGGCGGGTTCGACCCGATTCAGGGGGCCTCTGCGGCGCCGCTCGCGACCTGGACGCTCGGCCCGCAGGACATGGCGGCGGCGCAGGTCGACAACCTGATCGGCCCCGGCTACCAGATCTCGCTCGACCTCGGCGCGATCGGTTTGAGCGAACTGGCGGTGGACAGTGCGGATCTCGTGGTCCGGTTCCTCCCGGAAGACGGTGGCGAGCCGGTGGTCTCCTCCGTCCAGCGGGTTCCGTTCCGGCTCTTCTGAGCGACGGCGTCGTGAGCGCGAGTCGCGTCGGACGATGTGAAATGAAAAGCGGGAGACCCGACGAAACGTCGGGTCTCCCGCTTCTTGAACTGGGGATCCAAGATTTGAACTTGGACTAACTGAATCAGAATCAGTCGTGCTACCGTTACACTAATCCCCACTGGTCGACGTCTGTCGAACGTGAGATTCTACACCCGGTCCCGTTTCGGTCAACCTCCACCGGTCGGGACCGCCGCCCGAGCCGCCCGCAGGGGCCTCGAACCTCGCGGGATGCCACCGGGACGCTCCCTGGATCCGCAGCCATGGTCGACCATTCTTCGAAGCAGGACGCGGGTCGAAAGCTCCAACGGCGAACGGGTCGGATCGCGGTCCTGCGACTATCGCCCCAGGCACCCGTGCCGCCGGCGGGTGATGCGCCGCCGGGGCCCCTTGACGCGGTGATCCGAACCCCCGAAGAGACCACCCTCGTCCGGGCGTGGGAGGATCCTGCCGTCGCGGCCAGTCCCGATCCGGGGCGAAGTGGTCCGTATCTCGCGTGGTCGGTCCCGGGCAAGCTCGACTTCGAGCTGGTCGGCGTCCTGCTCGAACTGATCCGACCACTTCGTGAAGCGGGCGTACCGGTCCTCGCGATCTCGACGTTCGACACCGACTGGATCCTCGTGGACGAAGGGCGTGGCCCGGTCGCGGAGGCGGCCTGGCGTTCGGCGGGCATCGAGCTCGTCGATCACCAGTCGGGCGGCCAGACTGAATCCCGGGTCCGAGAACGGCGCGACGGCGACCTGTGAGGCCCCGGCTCCTCGTTCGTCGGGGTTGATCGGAATCCGACCAACGCGACCGCGGCACGAGGACGACATCTCGTTTGATCGCACATCGGTGCGAGGTCGTTCTCCGGGAGGGTCTTTCCATGTCGCAGGTCGTTTCACGCATCGGTCATCATCTCGCCGGCGGCCTCGTCGCCGCCGCGTTCGTCGCCACCTTCGTGGGCTGCGCATCCCATCAGGTGACCCGGAATCTCGCGATTCTGGCCACCAACGTCGACACCGGACTTCCGGTCGATGGCGTACGGATCGCTCCGCACGTCGATGGCGGATGGTTGCAGGGGCTCGCGGATGACTCGCTGGTGACCACCGACCACCATGGTCGCGCATCGCTTTCCGCAAGCCGGCGGGACGCATCATGGCTCGTGGTCCGATCGGGCTTCGAACCGATGGTCGTGGAATTCACGGACGGTGCGTCGACGATGTCGGACGCCGGGGCGACGGCGACCACGCTCGACTGGAGCAACGCCGTGGAAACCGGCATGCTCGAACTCCGGATGACGCCGCTGCGGTCGAAGTCGATGCGGGTCGCCGTNATNGACGCGGACACCGGCGCGGCCGTGCCGCATGCCACGGTGGAACACCGCTCGAAGTCGAATCTCGACCCGGAGCTCGCCCGGGCGATTTTCGGTGATCCGGCGACGCTCACGGCCACCGCGGACCGCCATGGGCATGCGGTGCTCGAGGTTCCCGAGGGAATGCAGACGGTGATTCGAGTCACCGCGACCGGCCGGATCGGATCCGAGCTTCGGCTGGATCCGCGGCGCTCGTCTGGCATGCCGGCGGCGTTGTCCGTCGCCATCGCGAAGCCGTACTACGAACCCACGCGGGTGATCGTGCTCGATCGCAGGACGGGCGAAGCCGTCGGCGGGGTCGACCTGATCGTGGGTCTCCACGATCCGACGACCGGTGACCTTCGGAGCACGGGTGTCTGGACCACCGACGTCGAGGGCGTCGCGCTGCTGATGAAGCCGGGGGCGGGACTGGGGACGATCGAGATCCGGGCCCGCGACCGTCATCCGGACGAGTTCCGTCTGGTCGAGGTCCGCAGCCCGGACCTGCCCGCCGTCGCGATCGAAGTCGACGCGTTCGATTGATCGGGCGACGGTTTGCGGGGGCTCCGTTCGGCGGGTTGATACCCTGACGGCATGAAGGACGTCACCATCGTGGGTGCGACCGGCGCGGTCGGCGCCGAGCTCCTTTCGATTCTCGCGGACCGAGGCGTCGAAGCGCCGAACCTCCACCTGTTCGCATCACCCCGCAGCGCGGGCCGACGAGTGAAACATCGAGACGGCTCGATCGTCGTCGAATCGGCGGATGCGGAAGCCGTTCGCGCGGCATTCGAGGCCTCCGACACCGTGTTCCTCGCCGCGACCGGCGAAGCGAGTCGCCGACTCGCGCCGATCGCCGTCGCGGCCTCGTGCGTCGTCATCGACAATTCCAGCGCCTTTCGCGACGACCCCGACTGTCCGCTGGTGGTCTGTGGCGTGAACGACTCGGTGCTCGACGGATTCACGGCGCCCGGCGTGATCGCCAATCCGAACTGTTCGACCATCATCGCCCTCGCCGCGATCGCGCCGCTCCGGCGGCTGGGTCGCCTCGAGCGAATGACCGTCTGCACCTATCAGGCGATCTCGGGCGCGGGTGCGGAGGCGATGCAGGAACTGGAATCCCAGGCGAGGGCCTGGGTCGCGGGCCGGCCGATTCCCGCGGAACGGCTCGGGCGGCAAGGCATCTTCAACGTCTTCAGTCACGATTCCGAAGTCGATGCCGACGGCGTGAACCGGGAGGAGCGGAAGCTCGAGACCGAGTCCAGGCGGATTCTCGACGCGCCCGGACTGCTGGTCTCGTCGACCTGCGTCCGCGTCCCCGTGCTGCGGGCGCACAGCGAGGCGATCCATCTCGAATTCGATCGGCCGGTCGACGTCGACGCGGCCCGCGCGATCCTCGCGACCTCCNCCGGGCTCGAAGTCGTGGACGATCCCGACGGTCGCCGGTTCCCCGAACCGATCCAGGCGACGGGGCGCGACGAGGTCCTGGTCGGTCGGATCCGACGGGATCCGGGCGTGCCCGACGATCGTGGGCTGGCGCTCTTCGCGGCCGGCGACCAGCTTCGCAAGGGTGCGGCGCTNAACGCGGTGCAGATCGCGGATGCGATCGATGCACGATTCGAAGGCCACCGAAGGGGCTGAAGGAAGCGTTCAGTTGCGGGGGTGGTAGCTGCGCACCACCTCGCGAAGCTGGCTTCGATCGACGTGCGTGTAGACCTGGGTGGTGCCGATGTCCGCGTGNCCGAGCAGGTCCTGGACGACGCGGAGGTCCGCGCCGCCGATCAGNAGATGGGTCGCGAANCTGTGNCGGAGNTTGTGNGGNTGCACGTTNCGCANNCCNGCGANNGCGGCGTACTTNCGGACGATCTGCCACACCGCGACCCGNTCCAGCGGNCGNCCGCTGAAGGAGAGCAGNAGGTGGGCCCGNTCNCGGCCNTCGTCGAANCGAAGCAGGTNNGGTCNGACNTCGGCGAGNTACTTGAGGGTCCANTTCACCGCCGGNTCNCCGATCGGCACGACNCGTTGCTTGGACCCCTTGCCGGTGACCGTGAGACTCGCGAGCGTCTCGTGGAACTCGTCGAGGCGAAGGGCCGTGACCTCGCTGGCGCGAAGGCCGGCNGCGTACATCAGTTCGAGCATCGCGCGATCGCGGACCCAGAGTCGNCCGTGCTCCGGCGCCGGGGCTTCGATCAGTTTCCGCATCTGTCGCGGACTCATCACGCCGGGCACCCGCTTCCATCGGGTCGGTCGTTCGAGCAGCCGGGCGGGGTCCTTTTGGATCCTCCCGTTCGCGCAGAGCCAGCGGAAGAAGACCCGTGCGGTGGCGAGGTGCCGCGTGATGGTGGTCGGCTCGAAGCCACGATCACGGCTGAGGCCGCGGAGGTGATCCGCGACGTCGTTCGGGCCGACATCGTCGATGCGGTCGATCCCGTTCGATCGAAGGGTGCCGACGAGATCGCCGAGATCCCGGCCGTACGCATCGAGCGTCGCGGGCGCGAGTCCCGCTTCGATCCGAACGTAGGTCAGGAAGTCACGAACCGGTCGGTCGAAGCCGGAGCGAATCGCCGTCATGGGTGAGGGTCACGGGAGCCGGAGCGGGGGAGTGGGCGAACACGACGCCCTGTTCCTCCTCCATCCGAAGGCGGTGGTACATGAGACATCCGGCCGCGCCGCTGCCAAGGCAGACGTCCATCGTTTCCGAAAGTCGAGCGAGTGAGAATCGAGCCTGGCATCGTTCGTCGTTGCGTTCGAAATACGGGCAGCAGTTCGTCGCCGAGGCGTCGTCGGCGGACCTTTCGTGATCCGTCGCCTCGCCGGAAGCGGGTCCGGACCGATGAGGTCTCGGCCGGTGCAACTCGGGATCGAACTGGAGCGTTTCGTTGCGGAGTGCGGTCTGCATGCGACGCGATCCTTCGCCGGGGGACTGGTCGGGTCGTACTCGGCCCGGCAGGGTGATTCCGGCGGTTGCTCGCGATCCGTGCGAATCCTGCCGGTCATCGACCGAGTCATCGGAACAACCATCGCATTCCGGCCAGATTCAGATCGGGGAGAACCGACATGCCCGACGGAATAAGCCGTCCCTGGTGTCACGCAGGTGGAATTGCCGGCGCATCCGGGATCGAGAACGGGTCCCGATGTCACCTCGAATGCGGTTCTTCACGCTTCGCTTCAAATCAGCCACGCCGTTCATGGTTCCCGAGGTGATGGTTCGTGCCGCGTTCCTGCGGATCGCTTTCGCGGACGTGGGCATGTCCGTCTGACGCAGGATGGCCGACGTCGACGCGCCGGTCGGGTTCCGGTCGGGCGACCGTCGTGGATTCGGGTTCGGCAGCTTCGGCCCGGATCTCGCGGAGACCGGCGCAGGAATCGTGGTGAGTCCGGGCTTGGACGCCTTCCGATCGGGCTTCCTGCCATTCACATCCCTTTTTTGTGAATGGGCATGGTGGTTGCATGGAGTCCGTTGCAACCGCTTTCGGCAAGGAGTGCCCCATGCGGATCGAACGACCTCGAGCGGCCGGAGAGGATCTCCGGACCGGCTCGCGACAATCCAAGGCCCGACCCCTGTCGTCCGGAACCCGTTCCGCATCGGCAATCGATGCGCGTCTGTTGCAGATGCTGCGCCGCAAGGTCGGTCCGGGGAATCACTCCAGCGCACTCGGGACCGAGATTCTCCGCCTTGCCGGACTCGCGGCGGCGGTCCACCGCGGTACCGCGATGTCGGTCGGTGATGGCGCGGCGGTTGCTTGCAGTCATGGCGACTCGATCGCCACCGCCGGTGGCGACACCCTGGAGACGCCTCGATGAACTACGGACTCTGGATGTCGGCGGCCGGTCTCTCGACCGAGATGCATCGGCAGGACGTGATCTCCAACAATCTCGCGAACGCACAGACCGCGGGCTTCAAGGCGGATCACACCTTCACCCGGGAGCGGCCCGTCGCCCGCGAGGAACTCGGTCTCGACGTGCCTTCCCAGTTGCTGCTCGAGCGACTCGGCGGCGGCGTGCTGGCCGAGCCCACCTGGACGAACTTCGCCCAGGGTGGATTCACCGCCGGTGGTGATCTCGATCTCGCGATCAGCGGCTCGGGCTTCTTCGTGGTCCGGGACGCCGAGGGCGAAGCCTTCACCCGGGACGGCGGATTCAACCGCGGGGTCCGTGGCGAGCTCGTCGACGGCGACGGCCGACAGGTGATGTCCGTTCGCAATCGTCCGATCCGACTGCCCGAGACCGGCACCGTCTCGATCGGTCAGGACGGAACGATCTCCGTCGACGGTGAATCGATCGATCGCATCCGCATCGCCGGACCCGACACCGATCGTCTTCGCAAGGGCGGCGACAATCTCTACCGACATGTCGGTGCCGGCAAGGTGCCCGACGCCGGTGACGACGTCTTCGTCAAGCAGGGCTGGATCGAGGATTCGGGCGTCGACCCGATTCGCAGCATGACCGACCTCGTCGCGTCGAGTCGCGCCGTCCAGGCCTCCGCCCGCTTCATCGACCTCCACGATCGCATGATGGAACTCGCCGTGAACCGCCTCGGCGCGGTCGCCTGATCGCGAACCCCGCACGCCTCCGTCCTCCGGAACCACGACCATGAGCAGCCTCGCACTGAACACTTCGGCCAGCGGCATGTCCGCCCTCAACACCCAGCTGGACATCACCGCGAACAACCTCGCGAACGCCAACACCACGGCCTTCAAGTCGAGCCGCGCGAATTTCCAGGATCTCTACTACATCGAGAAGAAGCAGCCGGGGGTTGAGAACCAGATCGCGGACTCCACGAGTCCGATCGGGCTCTTCGTGGGCCTCGGCGTCGAAGTCGCCGGAACCCAGCTCGACTTCGAGCAGGGGCCCGCGATCGCCACCGGCCGTCCACTCGACGTCATGATCGAAGGCAAGGGTTTCCTGCAGATCGACGTGGGGGACGTCGGCGAAGGCGTCGCCTACACCCGCGACGGGGCGCTGCTGGTCGACGGGGAGGGCAGCCTCGTGCTCGCCAACAACACCGGATACCGGGTCGAGGGCGGCATCGTGATCCCGCCCGATGCGGGGATCGTCACGATCGGCACCGACGGCAGCGTCTACTACCAGGATCCGAACCAGGTCGATCCCATCCTCGCGGGTCAGCTCGAACTCGCGTACTTCCAGAACGACGCCGGGCTCGAGGCCATCGGGCAGAACCTCTATCTCGAGACCTATGCCTCGGGCGCCGTGCAGACCGGGGATCCGGGAACCGACGGGCTCGGTGGCATCAAGTCCGGATACCTCGAGGGGTCGAACGTCGATCCGGTCACCCAGCTGGTCGACCTGATCCGGACGCAGCGGACCTTCGAAATGAACAGTCAGGCGCTGCAGGCCGCGGACGAAACGCTGCGAACCGTCGTGAACATCGCCAACTGATTCCGCATCGGAGAACTCGTCATGAACCTCCTGATCTCCAGCATCACCATCTCCCTGCTCGCGGCCGGCTCCGCCGCCGCGGACGTGATCCGACTTCGGGATTCGGTGCGACGTGCCACCGTCGATCAGCCCGTGCTGCTTCGCGACATCGCGATCCTCGAGGGGGCGGTCGCGGAGGGTTTCGGCGGTCTCGTGGTCCGGAACGAGGCCCGCGACGACGTGATTCGGATCCGGGTCGACGAGATCCGCGATCTGCTCGGCGACGCCGGGGCCTACTGGGGCGAACTCTCGCTCGAAGGTGGAACGACCCGGGTCCGCCCGCCGGCGGTCCGGATCGATGCGGGCGCCGCCCGCGGCGCCGATCTCGACATCGATTCGAATCCTCGATCCGTCGCGAAGACCGCCGGATCGGTCGAGGATTCCATCGATCTTCGATCGCCGTTCGAACTTCTCGACCGAGGCGGACTCGTCGAGGAGATCGCCGGACGGGTGATCGAAGCCTGGGGGCCGGACAGTGAATCGATCCGGATCGGTTTCGATCCCGCGCGACTCGCGAACGCGGTCGCCGGTCTCGCGACCGCGGAGATCTCGGTGCAGGGCGATCTGCGGGGCGACCGATTCCAGGTCCGCATCGGCGGACGTCGTTCCGACGGACGCGTCTCGAGGGCGAGATTGCTCCCGGTCCGCGTCCGCCTCATCGAACTGGTGCCGGTCGCCGCGCGTGAACTGCGTCCGGGTCGTCGACTCGACGCGTCCGACTTCACCCTGGAGCCGCGGCCGGTCCGTCCGTCGAGCGTCGTGCTCGACCTCGATTCGATCGAGGACCGACAGTTGCAGACCGCTCTCGCCGGAGGGCATGCTCTGGAGGTCGTTCATCTCCGGCCCGAGATCGTGGTCGATCGGAGGGACGATGTCCTCGTGATCGCGGACGACGGCCACGTCAGCATCCATGTTCGAGGCATCGCGATCGAGAAGGGCCGTGTCGGCGACACCATCCAGTGTCGGCTCCGCACCAGCGATCCGCGTGACCGCACCGCCTGGTTCGATGCCGAAGTGGTCGGCCCCGGACGGGTCCGACTTCCCCGAAACTGAATCTCCCCGACGCGATCGCGGCAACGCGGTTCGCCGTTCCCCGAAAGGCCCGTCATGACTCATCGCACCGACCACCGCATCAGCCTTCCCGCCCGGCGTCTTCGAACCGCCCGCCGCGGATTCCTCGGCATCGCGATCGCCTCGACCGCCATGGCCGCCGGACTCGCGGGGGCCGCGGTGGCCGACGCCCGTGATGCCTCGCCGGTGATCCTGCCCGGTCGGGTGGACGAAGTTGTCCAGGCCGTGCCGGCCCGGTTCCACATGTACGGCACGATTCGCGCCGGTGACACCCGGTTCGGAACCGTCTCGCTGATGCCCGCGGCGCGGGAGTGGCGTGAAGAGGATCTGATCCAGATCGTGGTGATCGAGAAGAGCCGTTCGAAGATCGATCAGAAGCGGGAGCTCGAGACCGAAGGGGTCGCGAAGGCCGAGGTCGCGGAGTTCTCGAGTTTCGATCTCGGCGCCTTCACCTTCAGTCCGAGCACCAGTGATTCGCTCCCCGGCGTCGAGATCGGCGCTGAAAAGGAATTCGAGGGCGAGGGTCGGTACCAGCGACAGGACGAGATGACCGACCGGATCACCGCCCGGATCGTCGAGGTGAAGCCCAACGGAAACCTCGTGCTCGAGGCGCGGGTGGTTCGAAACTGGAGCGGGGATCGGACCGAGATCCGGCTGACCGGAAGCACGCGGTCCGACTGGATCACCGCCGACGGGACCGTGACCTCGAACCAGCTCTACGATCTCGCGGTCGACAAGGTCCACACCGGTGCGGTCGAACGATCGACGCAGCGCGGCTTCATCGCCGAGGCCCTGGACTTCCTCTTCGCGTTCTGAATCCGTCCTGCGGCATCAGCTCGTGACCGCGCCGCATTCGGGGCAGGGACCGTCGGTCGCGCCGCGGCGGTCGTAGCCGCAGGCCGGGCACTCCCAGGGAAGTTTCTGGTCGCGTCGCAGCGCGGCCCACCAGCCCGCGGCGATCAGCCCCAGCAACGTCGTGTCGAAGCAGAGGTATCCGATCGTCCAGCCGATCCCAACGCCCGGCTCCTGCGAAGCCAACAGTCCGAAGAGCCCGAATCCCAGGCACGGCAGCAACAGCAGCGTCGCGAGGGCCGCGGCGAGGACTCGTGCGGTGCGGCTCATTCAGTGGAGTTCCAGCGATCGCCTGAAGAAACCGAGCCCGCAGGCCTCCTTGGCCATGGCGAGGGTCTCCTCGGTGAGTGCGTTCGCGCGGGCGGTGCCCGACTTGAGGACGTCGATCACGTACGCATCGTCACCCTCGTACTTCGCACGGCGCTCCCGCATCGGTTCGAGCAGTTCGTTGATCGCGGCGCCGAGTTCCTGCTTGATGTGGCCGTCGCCGATGTCCGCGCCACGCGAGTAGAGATCCTTCAGCTCCGCGACGCGGTCCGCGTCGGGGATGAAGATCTCGCAGTACTGCATCAGGATGTTGTTCGGATCGCCGGGTTCGGTCGCGCTCTGCCGGCCGGTGAAGATCTTGTTGATCTTCTTCTGGACCTGTTTCCCGGTGTCGGAGATGTAGACCGCGTTGTTGAGCGACTTGCTCATCTTGTTCTCGCCGTCGGTGCCCACCAGACGACCGACCTTGCCGACGTCCGCCCGCGGAATCGGGAAGACGCCGCCCTCCGAGACGTGGTCGTCGTCCTCCGCCTTGTCGTGGACGCCGCAGTACATCTGATTGAAGCGACGGGCGACTTCGCGGGTGAGTTCGAGATGGGCGACCTGGTCCTCGCCCACCGGCACGCCGACCGGTCGGAAGGCGAGGATGTCCGCGGTCTGTCCGACCGCGTAGAGGGGGAACCCGAAGCTGTAGGTCTCGCCGAGGTTCTTGACCTTGATCTCGTCCTTCAGGGTCGGATTCCGCATCACCCGGTTGTAGGGAAGAAGCATCGCGAAGAGGAAGGTCAGTTCCGCGATCGCGGGGACCTCGCTCTGCAGGAAGATCGAAGCGCCTTCGGGATCGATTCCCATCGCCAGTAGGTCGCGGACGATCTCGAGGGTGTCCTCGCGGATCGCCTCGGGCTTGTCGGCCCGGGTGGTGAACGCGTGGATGTTGGCGAGGATGAAGAAGCAGTCGTGGGAACGCTGCAGTTCGACCCGGCGCTTCACCGAGCCCACCCAGTGCCCGAGATGGAGCTTGCCGGTGGGGGTGTCGCCGGTGAGGATCCGGGCACGATCGGTCGGTGGAGCGTCGGTCATGAGGGCCCGAGTATACGGGGCGTGCGGCCGGCCTCGGATCCCGGGATCAGGTGAAGGCGACGGCGAGGCCGAGATTGAAGGCGTTGAACAGGCCGTGGGCGATCATGCAGGGCGCGAGCCGACCGGTTCGTTCCCGGATCGCGCCGAGCGTGATCGAAAGCAGGAACAGCGCGGACATCGCGGCGACCACGCTCTCCTGCGGGAGGACCGGAAAGTGCATCAGGGTGAAGATCGCGCTGGTCACGAGAATGGCGGGGGTGACGGCCACCCCCACGATGCGAAAGCCCTGCTGGAGGAAGCCGCGATAGAGGAGTTCCTCGATCACCGGGGCGCCGAGGATCGCGTTGGCGGCGATCAGCCACCACCAGCCATCCCGGTCGGCCCGGACCAGGGCCTCGAGGATCGCATGGGCCACGAGTTCCGGGGTCGTCTCGGAGAACAGCTGCTGCACGTACTGGCCGACGATCGCCCCGGTTTCGATCAGGGGAAGGGCCACCAGCAGTCCGAGGGTGCCGATCAGGATGCCCTTCCCGACGGTGGCGGGGGGGGTGGCGTCGAGCTGCCTTGGCGTTCGTCGCCAGATCGGAATCGCGGGGGTGCAGAGGAGCAGGCTGCCGAGGGTCGCGATCCAGCCGGCGACCGCGGTCTCCCGAAGCGGCGAGTCGTCCGCGGCGAGCCACGCCGCCGGCGTCAGGCCGACCGCGATCCCGCCCCCGATCAGGCCGACGGCGAAGAAGACGAGGCTCGGCCCCGCGGCGAGTCGCCAGGGCGTGCCACGGATCCGATCGGGTGCGCTTCGGCGGTATCGCCACCACCAGACGAGCAGGCCGATCGAGACCGGTGCGAGGAGCAGGGAGATGAGCGACAGCCAGTCCGCGCCGGCGACCGTCGCCGTGGTTTCGGCGGCGGCCGCCGTTTCGGTGGACGCTGCGAGTAGGATGTCCGTGGAACCGGGGCCGGTCACGCTCGCGATCGCGAGCCCCGCCGCCGGGACGTGGCGACGGACGCTGCGCCTTCTCATGCACTCGCGGGTTGATGATTCTCCGATGGACAACGTGCTCGAAGAAATCGTCGCTCGAAAGCGGATCGAGGTCGAGAAGGCCCGCGCTCTGACCCCGATCGAGTCCATCAAGGACCGGATCGAGGAGATCGGCCGTCCGCGGAACTTCTTCCGGGCGGTGGTCGCGGACCGAAGGCCCCGGAACTTCCGCGTGATCGCGGAGGTCAAGCGAAAGAGCCCGTCGGCCGGGGTCATTCGCGATGATTTCGATCCGGCGGACATCGCCTCACGCTACCACTCGGGCGGGGCGGCCGCGATCTCCTGTCTCACCGACGGGCACTACTTCGGGGGCGATCTCGGGTACATCCTTCGCATCAAGGATCGGGTCCCGCTCCCGGTCCTGCGCAAGGACTTCATCGTCGACGAGTACCAGGTCTGGGAGTCCCGGGCCGCCGGCGCGGATGCGATCCTGCTGATCGCGGAGGTGCTCAGCGAGGGCCAGATCATCGACTACCAGATCCTCGCGACCGAACTCGGCATGACCTCGCTGGTCGAAGTGCACTCGATCGACAACCTCTACCGGGTGTTGAACCACGTGGGTTTCCCGCACGCGGGCTATTCGCTGCTGGGGGTGAACAATCGCGATCTCTCCACCATGATCACCGATCTCGCGCACACCTTCCGGGTGCTCGATCTCGTGGAGGACCCGCGGGTGCTGGTGAGCGAGTCCGGAATCCGGACCGCCGACGACCTTCGCCGGCTTCGCGAACACGGAATCAACATCGCCCTGGTCGGCGAGCACCTCATGCGGGAGCCTGATCCCGGTGCGGCCCTCGCGGACCTGCTCGCCGAGATCGATCATCCGCCGCCGGACTGAGCCCGCCTCTCCGATCCGCCTCTCTCGCCTCGAGGTCCACTCCATGTCCGACGTCATCGCCTCGAATCACGCCGCCGATCCCTGCACCCTCGTCATCTTCGGGGCGTCGGGCGATCTCACGGCCCGCAAGCTGATTCCCGCGATGTACGAGATGACGCGGATGGGACTGTTGCCCGACCGCACCCGCATTCTCGGGGTTGCGCGGCGTCCGAAGACCGACGACGCGTGGCGCGACGAACTCGAACCGTGGGTCCGGCAGCATGATCCCGACTTCGACGAGTCGACCTGGCGGGAGCTCGCCGCCCGGACCCACTACCTGCCCGCGGACGCCACGACGTCCGAAGGCATGGCGGCGGTCGGCAAGCGGGTCTCGGAGCTCGACGCGGCGGCGGGCAACGGCGGCAACGTCCTGTTCTTCCTCAGTGTGGCGAGCTCGCTCTACGAACCGATCGTGGAGAAGATCGACGAGGCGGGTCTGGTCATCGAGGGGAAGCGGTGGTGCAGCATCGATCCCGACGCCGCCAGCTGGCAGCGGATCATCATCGAGAAGCCGTTCGGGAACGACGACACGTCGGCCAAGAGTCTGAACCGGACCCTGGGGCGGGCGTTCGAGGAGGAGTCGATCTATCGCATCGACCACTACCTCGCGAAGGAGATCGTGCAGAGCCTGCTGGTGTTCCGATTCGCGAACATCCTCTGGGAACCGGTCTGGAACCAGCAGTACATCGACCACGTCCAGATCACCGCGGCCGAGACCGTCGGCGTGGGGCAGCGGACCGCGTTCTACGATCAGACCGGGGCGATCCGCGACATGATCCAGTCGCACCTCTTTCAGATCCTCGCGTTCGTCGCGATGGAACCGCCCACCGACTACACCCCGGAGCACATCCGGAGCGAGAAGGTCAAGGTCATCGATGCGCTGGTGCCCACGCCGCTCGACCGGGTCGCCGACTACTGCGCCCTCGGACAGTACGCATCCGACGGTGGTGAGGACCCGGGGTTCGCGGCCAGCGAGGGGGTCGCGCCCGGCAGCACCACCGAGACCTTCGCGGCGCTGGAACTCCAGTTCCAGAACTGGCGTTGGGCCGGCACCCCGTTCTACCTTCGCAGCGGGAAGCGCATGGCCGAGAAGCGCACCGAGGTCGTCGTCCAGTTCAAGCCCCCGGCGGCCAATCTCTTCCGGAAGCTGCCCGACTTCGTGGGCGGCGACCGACTGGTGCCCGACCGCCTGGTGTTCACGGTCGCGCCGACCGAACGACTCAGTCTCCGTTTCGAGACCAAGCGTCCCGGACTGGGCATCCACATCGACCCGCTGGAGATGATGGCGGACGTCGGGGCCACCTTCGATGCGCCTTCGCTCGAGGCCTACGGTCCGCTGATGATCGACGCGATGCGGGGGGATCAGACGCTGTTCAAGAGCCGGACCGAGGTCGAAAGCGCCTGGGACGCGGTGATGCCGTTCCTCGACGCATCGAGTGCGGCCGCGCGAAAGGGGATCCGTGACAACTACCAGCCCGGATCGTGGGGGCCGGATTCGGCGCGGGAACTCCTCGCCCGGAAGGGGCGTTGCTGGCGTGAGGACGACGCGAGCGGGGGATGATGAGCGGCGCGGCGTTGACGTTCGAAGTCCATCATCGAATCGACGGGAAACGAAGGAGCAGAAGGAAGAAATGAGCGACACCTACGAGATCGAGGACGACGGATTCCAGGTCCCCTCCCTGCCGGGCGGCGTCAATGTGGCCGCGGACGAGGAGGATGCCCAGGAGCGGCTCGGCCGCGACCTGCTCGCGGTGGCCAAGCAGGCGGTGCGGAAGCGGGGGATCTTCCACCTTGCGCTTTCCGGAGGCGGCACCCCGATGCCGCTCTATCGCAGGCTCATGATCGATCCGCTGTTCCGGGAGATGCCTTGGAGCAACACCCACCTCTGGATCGTGGACGAGCGACGCGCCCCCTTCGACAGCGACACCAACAACTTCAAGCACATCCACGAACTGATCATCGAGCACTGCGACATCCCCGGCGCCAACGTGCATCCGATGCCGGTCGAGGACGAGGACGCCGCCGATCGCTACGAAGCGGAACTGCGGGAGTGCCTGATGCTCGGCGGCGGCCCCGACGAGCGTGATCGGGGGCGACTCGACTTCGTGCTGCTCGGCATGGGGCCGGACGGGCACACCGCGAGCCTGTTTCCCCACAGCCCGGCGTTGCTGGTCGAGGATCGATGGGTGGTCGACAACGACGCGCCGAGCGTGGTTCCGCCGCCGCGGGTGACCATGACCTATCCGCTGTTGAACGATGCCCGTTCCATCGCGTTCTACGTGCTCGGCGCGAAGAAGGCCGAGATGATCGCCCGGATCTCCAGCGGCGGCGACGGTTTCGAGGCCCTTCCCTGCAAGGGGATCCGTGCGTTGCGCGGCGAGCTGGTGTGGTACGTGGACCGCGCCGCCTGCGGCGGTTGAACCGGTTCAGCGGCGAAGCCAGTCCTCGAGGATGTTCGCGGCGGCGATGGCGTCCTGGATCTTCTTCTTGCCCTTGTGGGTGAGACCGGATCCCTTCAAGGCCTCGTCGGCTTCGAAGCTCGAGAGTCGTTCATCGTGAAAATCGACCCGGAGTCCGGTTCGCTCGGCCACGCGGGCTCCGAAGGCCCGGGCCGCGAGGGCCCGCGGGCCTTCAGTGTCGTCCATGTTGATCGGGAGTCCCACCAGCACGAGGTCCGGCCCGAACGCTTCGGCGGCCGAGACGATCTTGTCGAATCGACGCTCGGGGTCGCGTTCCACAATCACTTCGAGCGGTTGCACGGTGCCCGTCAGGTCCTCGCCCGCGGCGAGACCGGTGCGGACGTCTCCGAGATCGACGGCGAGGATCCGCATGGTTTCAGCGAAGATCCTCGGGGACCAGGCCGGCCAGGTCCTTGACCTTCTGTGCGTCCGCGGCGCGGCAGACCAGCGTCGCCTTCGCGGTGTGGATCACCACCAGATCTTCGCATCCGATGGTGCAGATCGCGTGGTCGGGATCCTCGCTGACGACGAGCAGATCCTTCGAGTCGATGCCGACGTGGGTGGTGGATGCCGCGATGCGATTGCCCGAGCCGTCCGGGACGATCGTCTCGCCCAGGCTGGGCCAGCTGCCCACGTCGATCCAGGAGACGTCCATCGGCACGGTGCAGATCGAGAGGGAGGGATCGGTCCCCGCGGGTTCCATGAGTCCGTAGTCGACGCTGATCTTCTTCAGGTCGGGATAGATCGTGTTCAGGGTCGCGTTGCGTCGCTCGTCGTCCCAGTGCGCCGCGATCCGGTCGAGTCCGCTGCGGGTGGCCGGTTCGAATCGGGCGATCGCGTCCAGCACCGTGCGGGCGTGGAAGACGAACATGCCGCTGTTCCAGGCGAAACGTCCGGTCTCGAGATAGNCCTCCGCGGTCTCCCGGTCCGGCTTCTCCACGAACCGTGCGGCCTCGAAGCAACCGGGGGCGCCTTCGATCGCGTCGCCCTGCTCGACGTAGCCGTACTCGCTCGCCGGTCGGGTCGGGGTGATCGCGAACGTCACGAATCGACGGGGATCCGCCTCGACCAGCTTGAAGCCCGCATCGAGCCGTTCGGCGAAGACGGCCTGCGGCTCGATCACGTGATCCGCGGTGAGCACCGCGAAGATCGCGTCGGGATCCCGTCGGGCGAGCACCGCGGCGGTCAGACCCACCGCGTTGAGCGTGTCGCGCCCGCAGGGTTCGCCGAGGATGTGCTCGTCATCGATGCCGGCGACCGCGGAACGGACCTGTTCGCGGAATCGCTCACCGGTGCAGATCCAGCGGTTCTCCGCGTCGACCACGCCGGCGAGCCGATCGCTCGCGACTTCGAGGAGGCATCGGCCTTCGATGAGCGGAACCAGCTGCTTCGGTCGATCGGTTCGGCTGATCGGCCAGAGTCGGGTGCCGGAGCCTCCGGCCATGATCATCGCGTGTCGCATGGTTGAATTCGGGTTCGGGTTCGGATTCGGAAGCGATCGATTCGATTCGATCGGCGGGGTGGTCGGTGCGCGGCGTCAGTTCACCGTGTCCTTGAGGCGGAGGGCCGCCGCCACGAGGGCGTCGGCGTCGGTGATGGTGGGATCGGCGCGACGGACGCGGTCGACGAGTTCGACCGCGATGGTCCGGGCTTCGCCGAGCTGGACGAGCACCGTGATCGCATCCCGGGCCCCGTCGGGGACCTCGGTGCCCTCGATTTCGGCGTCGGCGCCAACGCCGCCGCAGAGTGCGGCGAAGTCCTGCTCGACCTTTTCGGCGAGGTCGAGCACGATGGTCTCGGCGGTTCGCTTGCCGATCTCGGGAAGGGCGCGAAGGGTGTCGGCGTCTCGTTCCGCGATCGCCC